>NZ_PSVU01000001.1:0-191423 GCF_002932515.1 Rathayibacter sp. AY1D5 | reverse complement strand
CGAGCTCGTCGAGCTGCTGCCCCCGGTAGACCTCGGTCAGCAGCTCCCGCTGGCGGGCGAGGGCGGCCGTCAGCCGGGCCACGCGGTCGCCGGCGAGGGCGTTCGACAGGTGCGCCGTGATCGCGCCGAACGACACGTCGGCCGGCACGGCGATCAGCGGGACGTCGTGCTCGCGGCAGGCGACGACGAGGTCGTCCGGCACGGAGCCCAGCAGCCCCTCGCCGGCGAGCAGAGCGCTGGCACCCGAGTCCGCGACCGCGGCGACGAAGGCCGCGCTGTCCTGGGCGTCCCGACGCCAGACCAGACCGGTCAGCACCAGCTGGTCGCGCGAGATGTAGCGGCGCGGATCGAGGAGATCGGTCGTGAAGATGCCGTCGACCGGCCGCGCGAGCGCCCCGTCGCCGGCGACCAGCACGCGCAGCCGCAGCTGCGGCGCGTCGAGGACGTCCTGCAGCTGCATCAGCTGCCCCGGTAGGTCGAGTAGGCGAAGGGGCTGAGCAGGAGCGGGATGTGGAAGTGCGCCTCCTCGTCGTCGAGGCGGAAGGCGACGACGACCTCGGGGTAGAACGACTCGGTGCCCGAGGCGGCGAACCAGGCGCCGGTGTCGAAGACGACCCGGTGCACCCCGGCGGCCAGGCGCTCCGGCCCGAAGGCCGCCACGCGGCCGTCGTCGTCGGTGCGGGCCTCGGCGAGGCGCTCCCAGCCGGAGCCGACACGGGCGTCAAGAGCCACCGGGACCCCGCGCGCGGGGCGGCCGCGGACGGCGTCGAGCACGTGGGTGGTGACGCGGCTGGCGTGCCCGCTCATCGTGCGGCCTCCGGCCGGACGAGGCGCCCGTCGTCGAGGCCGCGGACGCGCAGCACCGTGATCTCCCGCAGCTGCTCCGCGACGATGCGGGCCTCCGTCTCGTCGTCGAGCCCGAGCCTCCGCTCCAGCTCCGCGACGACCTCGGCCCGGTCGCGGCCGGCCGCGCGGAGGAGGAACACGCGCCCGAACCGCTCCTCGTAGGCGCGGTTGCCGGCCAGCAGCCGCCGGGTCAGCTCCTCGTCGCCCGTGCGGCTCGCCGCCTGCTCCGCGGCCGAGAACGCGGAGGAGCGCCCCGCGCCCGCGTGCCGCTCGCCGATCCGGGGGTGGTCGGCCAGCGCCGCCTCCACCTCCTCCTCGGTGAGCGTGCGCGCGGCCCGCTCGGCCGCGTCGGCGAGCGCGTCGGCCGACGGGTAGGGCGCGCCGGAGGCGACCTCGTCGGCCCAGCGGGGGACGGCGAGGCACGCGAGCAGCACGTCGCGGGCGGTCTCGGATCGGGTGTCGGTCATGCGGTCTCCTTCGTCCGGCGGAGCAGGGGCTCGGCCTGCGGCACGATGGTCGGATGGATCTGGTCGGGAGTCGGGACCTCGTCGGGCTGGTGCTCGCGGCGGGTGCGGGGCGCCGGGCGGGCGGCCCGAAGGCGCTGCGGTGCGACGCGGCGGGAGTTCCCTGGGTGGAGCGAGCCGTCGAGAGGCTCCGCGCGGTGGGCTGCGAGCGGGTGCTCGTGGTCCTGGGCGCGGAGGCCGGACGGGCGCGCCTCCTGGTGCCGCCGTCCGCGGACGTGGTCGTCGCGGCGGAGTGGGAGAGCGGCCTCTCGGCGTCGCTCCGCGCGGGTCTCGCCGCGGCCGAGGGCGTCGCCGCGCTGGTCGCCCTGGTCGACCTGCCCGAGGAGCCGCCGAGCGTGGGGACCCGGCTGCTCGCGGAGGCGCCGGTCGCGCCGGACGTGCTCGCCCGCGCGGTCTTCCGCGGTCGGCCCGGTCATCCGGTGCTGCTGGGACGGGACCACTGGCCGGAGCTCCTGGCCGGCGTGCACGGCGACTCCGGCGCGCGCGGCCTGCTCCGCGCGAGGGGCGCGCGCGGGGTCGAGTGCGGCGATCTGTGGTCGGGAGCGGACCGCGACGGGCCGGACTGAGCGGCTCACGCCAGGTCCGCGTCGTCGAGGGCGGCGGCCAGCGCCCGCCAGGCCAGGGTCGCGCAGACGGAGCGGACGGGGTTGCCCGCCACCGCGAGCAGCGCCTGCTCCTCGCCGGCGAGTGCACCCTCCCGGTGCGCCATCGCCGCGAGGAACGCGTCGATCCGCTCCCGTACCGCCGGCGCCGGCAGCCCGTCGAGACCGTCCACGAGCAGCGACGCGGATCCCCGTGAGACCTCGCACCCCCGCCCGCTCCAGGCGAGGCGCACCTGCTCGACGCCGCCGTCGACGCGCAGCTCGATCCGGTCGCCGCAGGTGGGGGTGATCAGCTCGGCCCGGCCGAGGGCCGGAGTCGGGTCGGCCTGCCCGACGGGGTCCTTGGCGTGCGCACGGATCAGCTCCGCCGCCTCGCTCACGGCCGGTCCTCCAGCTCGGCGAGCTCAGCGTAGGCCGTGCTGATCCCGGCGATCCGCTCGCGCGACTCCCTCGGGGACGCGCCGAGCACTCCGGATGCCACGAGCGCGACCGCGCTCATCGCCGCCGCGTAGCTGTCCAGCGCCGTGCCGCTGTCGACCGGGCACTCCAGCCAGACCGCCGCGTGCTCCGCGTAGCGCCGGGCGGGCGGATCCGCGAGGAGCACCACGGACACCTCGCGCGCGGCGAGCGTCCCGATCAGGGCGGCGAAGGAGGCGGGGCGGCGGCGGAAGCCGACCAGCACCACGACGTCCTCGGCTCCGAGCCCCTCGAGCTCCTCACCGAGCGACTGGCCGGGCTGCGGGGCGATCCGGACGCGTCCGCGCGCCTGGGCGAGCTGCTGGCGCAGGTGCAGCGCCACCGGGTAGCTGTTGCGCAGTCCGATCACGACGACCTCGCGCGCTCCCGCGATCAGCCGCACCGCCTCCTCCAGCCGCCCGTCGCCGAACGCGGCGGCCAGCCGGGCCAGGTTCGCCCGCTCGCTCTCGAGGTGCGCGGCGAGCGGATCCCCCTGCCCCTGCGCGGGACCGACCGGCACACCGGAGGACCGCAGTGCCCGGGCGTGCTCGCGCACCTCCTGCGAGTTCGAGAACCCCAGGCGGCGGAACAGCCGCGAGACCGTGGCCTTGGACACTCCGCTGTGCTGGGCGAGCTCGGTCGCCGTGTAGACGGCCAGGTCGCCGAGGTGGTCGAGGATGAAGTCGGCCGCCCGCTGCTCCTGCCGCGACAGCGCGGCGTAGCCGGCATCGATGCGGTGACCGATGCTCGTCGAGGGGGCCGGGGCGGGGGTCACGCGGTCGGCGTCCCGTCGGCGAGCGCCAGCACGGCCGCCTCGAACGCGTCGAGCGCGGTCGCGACGTCGGCCTCGGTCACGTTCTCGTCCGGGTGGTGGCTGACGCCGCCCTCGCAGCGGAGGAAGAGCATCGCGTACTCGGCGAGGTCGGCGACCGCCATCGCGTCGTGGCCGGCCTTGGAGAACAGCACCATCGGCTCCGCGTCCACGGTCGCGCGGATGCCCGCCCGCACGACGTCCTGCAGCCGAGAGGAGGCGACGACCGCGGGGGCCGAATGGGTCTCCTCCACCGTCAGCGCGAGACGGCGGCGCGACGCCGACTCCGACATCGCGTGCTCGATGGCGTCCCACGCCGTGTCGCGCTGGGCGTCGGTCTCGGCGCGGAGGTCGAGGCTGAACTCGACCCGGCCGGGGATGACGTTGACCGCGCCCGGGAAGGTCTCGAGCCGGCCGACCGTGGCGATCACGCCCTGCTCCCGCGCGATGCGCTCCACCGCGAGCACGGCCTCGGCCGCCCCGGTGAGCGCGTCGCGGCGGCGGTCGAGCGGAACTCCGCCCGCGTGCCCGGCCTTGCCGGTGAGGGTGAGTGCGAAGCGGCGGGCGCCCGCTATCGAGGAGACCACGGCGAGGGCGCGGTCAGCCTCCTCCAGGTAGGGGCCCTGCTCGATGTGCGCCTCGAGGTAGGCGAGAACGTCCTGCGCGTCGCGCGCGGCGGTGCGGATGCGCGAGGGGTCCAGCCCGAACTCGTGGAACGCCTCGACGAGCGTCGTCCCGTCGGCGTCCTCGAGCTCCCACCAGTGCTCGTCCCAGGTGCCGGCGAGGGCGCGGGAGCCGAGGAGCGCTGTGCCGAAGCGGGTGCCCTCCTCGTCGCCGAACGCGACGACCTCGACGGCGAACGGCAGGCGCCGGCCCGCCCCCTGCAGGCGCGACACCACGGCGATCGCGAGCATCACGCCGAGGATCCCGTCGTAGCGGCCCGCGTCGGGGACCGTGTCGAGGTGGGAGCCGAGCAGGAGCGCCGGGAGTCCCGGAGTCGCGCCCTCGTAGCGGCCGCACTGGTTGCCGGCCGCGTCCTGCCAGGTGCGCATGCCGGCCTCGGTCATCCAGCGCGCGGCCATCGCGTTCACCCGGGCGTGCTCGGGCGAGAGGTAGACCCGCTCGATGCCGTCGCGGCTGGAGGAGACCGCGGCGAGCTCGTCGCAGCGGGCCATGATCGCGGCGGCGTCGAGGGCGGTCGCGGCGGTGGCGGCGGTGGGCGCGGTCGTGGTGGCGGGGTCCGTGGTGGTGCCGGTCATGCGCGTGCCGCCCCGTAGACCTCGTAGGCCCCCGCGACTCCGCCGCCCACCGGCACGGAGGCGCCCGCGCGGCGCAGCACCGCCTCCAGCGCCGCCAGGGTGGTCAGCACCGCGTCCGTCCGGGCGTTGTAGCCCATCGTGCCGATGCGCCAGACCTTCCCGTGCAGCGGCCCGAAGGACGTGCCGATCTCGATGCCGAAGTCGGCGAGCATCTCCCCGCGCACCGCGTCACCGTTCACGCCCTGCGGGATGCGCACCGCGACGACGTTCGTCATCTTGTGCCCGACGTCGCCGAACACCTCGAGATCGAGGCCGCGGACTCCGGCGAGCATCGCCGACCCGTGCAGCGCGTGGCGGGCGACCGTCTCGTCCAGGCCCTCCTCGACGACGATGCGGGCGCACTCGCGCGCGCCGTAGAGCATCGTGGTCGCCTCGGTGTGGTGGTTGAGGCGGCGCGGCCCCCAGTAGTCGAAGATCATCCCGAGGTCGAAGTAGTTGGAGCGGACGCGGCGGGCGCTGACAGTGTCGCCCTCGTCGCGGATCCCCGCCTCGATGCTCCTGCGCGACTCGATCACCGCGACGGCCTTCTCCGAGAAGGTGACGGGAGCCGATCCGGACGGGCCGCCCAGGCACTTCTGGAGCCCCGCGGTGACCACGTCGAGCCCGAGCTCGTCGGTCGCGAAGGCGTTGCCCGCGAGGGAGGCGGTGACGTCGGTGTAGAAGAGGGCGCCGTGCTTCTCGCAGAGGGCGCCGAGCTCCTCCAGCGGCTGCGCCATGGTGGTCGACGTGTCGCCGTGGACCACGGCCAGCATCTTCGGCTTCACCCGGGCCAGGGCCTCGGCGATCGCCGAGACGGGGAAGACCTGCCCCCACTCGGCCTCGATCACGTGCACCTCCGCGCCGCAGCGCTCCGCGATCTCCCGGAGGAGGTGCCCGAACCGCCCGAAGACCGGCACGACCACGCGGTCGCCCGGCTCCAGCATCGAGACCAGCGCCGCCTCGATGCCCGCACGGCTCGTGCCGTCGACGAGCATCGTCTTCTCGTTGCGGGTGCGGAACACCTGCCGGTACAGCTCCTGCGTCTCCGTCATCGTCGCCGTCATGAACGGGTCGTACTGCCCGACCAGCTGCGCCGACATCGCACGCAGGACGCGCGGATCCGCGTTGATCGGGCCCGGCCCCATCAGCAGGCGCGGCGGCGGATCGACGGGGAGGAACGGTGCGGGCGCGGTCATGGGCCACCTCTTCACGAGCGGGAGAGAAACAGTCGTTTCACCCGGAGAGCCTATGCGACGGACGTTTCGCCGGTGTTTCGCGGTGTGGCGGGGGTCGTCGGGGAGGGTCGCGAGACGCTGGTCGGCAGGAGGGCCGTGATGGAGGGAAGGGCCTCCGGACGGTGATCGAGGACCGGATCGTCGCCCTCACCTAGGCGTCGATCGCGATCATCTTCGGTGTGGTGTTCATCACTCAGAGCGAGCGGATCTCTGCGCGGGCCCGAGATCAGCTGCGGAAGCACGGGCAACGGGCCCGGCCTTCGGGGCAGTCGCCGTTCCTGACGGCCGCGGGCGGAGCTCTCCTCGTCGTCATCGGCGTCCTCGTGGTCCTGCTGACGGCGACGTCGGTCCTGTGCGGATCGTCCTGATCCGGTTGATCGGAACCGGCTCGACGTCCGCTGGTGCGGCGAGCCTCCTCCACAGGGCCGTCCGGCGAGCGGGTCCTCCCGATCGGACGCACCTGCGGCCCGCGTGTCGGTGGTCACTGGTTCAATACGGGTATGGCGGTCGGGATGCGGCAGGGACTCGAGGAGGTCCGCGCCCTCGGCGACCGCGCGGCGCTGCTCGCCCGCTCGGCGGCTCCGCTCCACCGCGCCTCCGCCGAGGCGCTGCACGAGGCGTACACGGCTGCTCTGCGTCGCCCGGAGGCGTTCGCGCGCGGCGGGTCTCCCGCCGAGTCGCGCGACCTCGTGGAGCGCTCCGTCCGGGCCGAGCTCGCCGTCGCACTCGCCGTGTCCGAGCGTGTGGCCGCGCGCGAGCTCGAGCACGCCCGCCTGCTGGTCGACCACCTGCCCTGCACGCGCGCCGCGCTGGCCGAGGCGCGGTTGCGCTGGGAGGCGGGGCAGATCATCTGCGGAGTCGCGGCCTCCCTGCCGCCGGCCACCCTCCCGGAGTTCGACGAGCGCGCCGCGGGACTGGCCGCCTCGATGACGCCGACCCAGCTGCGGCGACGCCTCGCCCGGCTGCGGGACGAACTCCACGAGAGCCCTCTGGCCGACCGGCACGCCCGCGCTCGGGAGGACCGGTCGGTCCGGGTCTCGCCCGAGCAGGACGGCATGGCCACGCTCTGCGCGACCCTCCCCGCTCGGCAGCGTTCGGTGCGCTCGCGCGGCTCGACCGGATCGCCCGCGCCCTCCGCGGCGGGAGCGGTGCAGCGGAGGAGCGCACGCTCGCGCAGCTGCGGGCCGACGCCCTGGTCGACCTGCTCTGCGACGGCGACGTGTCCGGCACGGCGCCGGGCGACGAGCGTCCGCGCACGTCCGCTCGCGGCATCCGGGCCGAGGTGCGTCTGACCCTCGCCGCGAGCACCGCGGCCGGGCAGGACGAGACACCCGCGGAACTGGACGGCTACGGCCTCATCCCGGCCGGCGTCGCACGCGAGCTCCTCGGAGCCGACTCGGCCGTCACCCCGGTGCTCACCCATCCGAGCACGGGCGCCGTGGTCTCCGTCGGACGCACGCACCGCCTCCCTCCCCCGCGGATGCGCCTCGCCCTCCAGCTGCGCGACCGGACCTGCCGCTTCCCCGGCTGCACCCGGCCCGCGGCGACCGCCGAGGCCGACCACACGCTCGAGTGGCGTCACGGAGGCGCCACCGCCCTCGACAACCTGGCGTCGCTCTGCGTCGCCCACCACCACGTCCGCCACGGCGACCGCTGGACCTACACGCTCCACCCCGACGGATCGGCCGACTGGACCACCCCCACGGGCCGCCGCGTGGTCACCCGTCCACCCGATCCGCCCGCGCCGCCAGCCCCGCCGCGGCGCAGGCCGAGCTTCAGCGATGCGCCGCCCCGTTCTGACGGCGGAAGGAGCCGCGCTCCTGCGGGCATGCTCCAGCGCGTGCTCCAGCGGGCGTGCTCGTGCACGCCCGCTCGCGCCGCGCGGGTCCGATCCACCGGCCTGTCTCAGCCGAGGGCCGAGCCGTGGAAGACGGTCGTCCGACGCGCCCGCCGACGAACCGGTCGACCGAGCCCGCACTCGCTGCACCCGGGCTCGTTCCACCCTCCGGGCTCGGCGCCCCTGCTCACCGCTGAGATCGCACTCGAGGACAGCGGTCAGCGCAGCGACTCGGCCACGACGGCGCAGCTTCCGCCTCGGATCCACGACGAGGGACGGAGGGACGGAGGGACGGAGGGACGGAGGGACGGAGGGAGAGAAAAAGAAAGAGAAAGAGAAAGAGAAAGAGAAAGAGAGAGGCGGCGAGCGGGAGAGCGGGTCACGGCGTCCGCCTCGATTCACGACGAGGGAGAGAACGAGCTCCGGGCGTGGCCCCCCCCTCAGAGCGTGCCGACCAGCTCCAGCAGCGCGAGATCCGACCCCCGCGGTCCCACCAGGCAGAGCCCCACCGGAGCGCCGCCGACACTCAATCGCGGCACCGACAGCGCCGGATACCCGCCGATCCCGGCGACGCAGGTCAGGCCGAGCGTCGCCGTCCGCGCCGCGTCGATCGCCTCGGCCGACGCATCGAGGGCCGGCGCCACCGACGACGTCGACGGCAGGAGGAGCACCCGCCCCTCGAGCGCACGGTCGAGCGCCTCCCGGAACCCCGCGACCCGCGCCCGCGCGGCCGTCTCCTCCTGCTCGTCGACGAGCGAGGCCGCGTCGAAGCGCGCCTGCACGTCCGCCGCCAGCACTCCCGGATGCGCCGCGACCCACGAGCCGCTCGACCGCCACGCCTCCGCCGCCTGCACGAGCCGGAACGCCTCGAGCATCTCCGCCACGGGCGGCAGCTCGACCTCGTCGGCGCTCATCCTCTCGACGGCCGATCGGAACGCCGCCCGGACGGCCGCGTCCACTCCGGCCAGCAGTGCCGGCGCCACCGCGAGACTCCGCACCGGCGGGCCGGACGGCAGGCAGACCTCGGCCACCCGCCTCAGCGTGCCGAGGTCCCGCGTCAGCCACCCGACGGTGTCGAAGCTCGGCGCCAGCGGCAGCAGCCCCTCGACGGGCACTGCACCGTGGGTCGTCCTCAGCCCCCACAGGCCCTGGTAGGAGGCGGGTACCCGGATCGATCCCGCGGTGTCGGTCGCCAGCCCGACGGCGGCCTGCCCGAGCGACACGGCGGTCGCCGGTCCGCTCGACGATCCGCCCGGGATCGCTCCGGGCACGGCCGGATTGGGCGGCGTCCCGTAGCCGGAGTTCCGGCCGGCGATGCTGTACGCGAACTCATCGGTCTGAGCGATCCCGCGCACCGACGCTCCCGCTGCGAGCAGCTGCGCGACGGCCGGAGCGCTCGCCGCCTCGATCGGCGCGGAAGCGAGGCGGGCCGGCACTCCCGCGCCGATCCGCTGGCCCTCGATCGCGAAGAGGTCCTTGACCGCGACGTCCAGTCCGTCGAGGGTCCCGGAGCCGGCGGCCGGCACGAGCGGCGCGCCGACGGCGCGCCAGACGCGGGGGTCCAGCGCGGGCGAGGGCGCCTGCACCTGCGCGGCACGCACCCTCCAGGTCCCGCCCTCGCGCGACCACAGCTGCGTGACGAGCCCGCGCCCGCCACGGGCCGGAGCGTTCACGCTGACCACGAGCGCCGTGTCCGCATCGACCGCCCGCACGTGCAGCTCGACCAGCTCCCGCACCGGCGCCCCGCCGCGACGACCCCGGAAGCCGGTGATGACCGCGTGGCCGACGAGCAGTCCGGAGGCGTCGCCCCGGAGCGTCGTCGGCGCGTCCACGAACGCGTCGGCGAGCGCCGCGACGTCGTCAGCCCCGAGCGCCGCCTCGTACGCCAGGACCGCGTCCACCAGCCCGTCCGGCAGGTCGCCCTCGAGCGTCGTCACCCGCGGGTCAGTCATCGAAGTCGGCCGTCCGGACGCGGGCGTGCACGCCCTTCACCAGGTCGACGACCTGCGAGATGTCGAAGTCGGTCGCCGCGCTGAGGTAGGCGTAGGCGTGAGCCGGGTCCATCCCGTAGCGGGCCGCCAGCAGCGCGATGGCCGCGCGGACGCACTTCTGCACGGCGACGTCCAGGTCCTCGTCCATCCCGGTGGGCACGAGGAACTCGCCGGTCTCCCCCATCGGCCCGAGCAGCTCCCCGAACGCCGCGATCGCCTCGGCACGCGGGACGACCTCCAGGCACACCCGGACGCGCAGGCTCGCCTCCATCGCCGTCAGCGCCACCTCGCCGTCGCCCTGCGCGAAGTGGGGATCGCCGACGTACGCGAGCGCGCCCGGGACCTGCACGGGAAGGTAGAGGCTGGTTCCGGCGGTCAGCAGTGCGATGTCGATGTTGCCCCCGTGCGCACCGGGCGGCACGGAGTGCGGGCGCTCCTCCCCTGCGACGGCGACGCCCATGATCCCGAGGAACGGCCGGAGCGGGAACCGGGCGGCCCGCTCTCCTCCCGGCACCAGCGGGATGACGCCGCGGAGACCGCCCTGCGCGTCCTCATCGACGCGCGCGAAGACGCTGAACGGCCCCTCCTGCAGCGGGTACTCGCCCGGCAGCGCCCCGCGGCCGTGCCGGTTCGAGACGACTCCGTACGGCACGCGCGGCTCGGCCTCGAGGAGGGTCATCCGGAGCAGGTCCCCCGGCAGCGCTCCCCGGACGGCGATCGGCCCCGTGACCACGTGCGGCCCGTCCGTCTCGCCGTCGCGGAACGGCCCGTCCGCGGCGAGCGCGACCGCGTCGCGCAGCACCCCCTCCGGAGCGACTCCGTGGCGGCCGAAGAAGGCGACCGGATCGCGGCCCTGGTCCTCCAGCACGCCCTCGTGGCTGAGCGTGTCGATGACGACCTCGGCCCCCGAGTCGACGGTGAGCACGGGGGCGTCCGCCGCGCACGGCAGGCGCCCCCACAGCACCGAACCCGGCTCGGCCGGCAGGTAGTCCACCCCCGGCGGCACTCCCTCACCGGGCTGCACCGCCCACTCCGTCCACCGCATGCGCGTCCGCCTCCCGCGCGGCCCGTCCGCGCCGTCCGACCCTAACCGCGCCGTGTTTCGAGCATGTGCACGCGTGTGCCACGATTCTCCAGACCCGCCCCCGACGACAGGACTCCTGTGCTCCGACGCCTGCGCACCCGCTCCGAGGGCGCGACCCTCGGCCTGATGCTCGCCCTCACCTTCTCGACCGGCATCATCGACGCCGTCGGGTACCTCGGGCTCGACCGCGTCTTCGCCGGCAACATGACCGGCAACGTCGTCATCCTCGGCATGGCCCTCTCCGGCGCGGCCGACCTGCCCGTGGTCGGCCCCCTGATCGCGCTGGGCGCCTTCATGATCGGCGCCGTGGTCGGCGGCCGGGTGCTCCGCCCGGTGAAGAAGGGCTGGACCTCGCGCTCGACCTGGCTCTTCGCGGTGGTCGGCATCCTGCTCGGCGTCCTGGCGATCGTGCTCGCGGTCGTGCCCGAGCACCCCGAGCCGCTCGCCTTCACCGTCACCGGCGTGCTGGGCGGGGCGATGGGCCTCCAGGCAGCGACCGCCCGCCACCTCGCCGTCAAGGACGTCACGACGGTCGTCGTCACCTCGACGATCACGGGCCTCGCTGCGGACTCCCGCCTGGCGGGTGGCTCCGGTCAGCCGTGGTTCCGCCGCGCGGCCGCGATCGTCCTGATCGCCGCGGGTGCCGGAGTCGGCGCGCTCGCCCTGCTGGTCGGACTCTGGCTCGGCCTGGCGATCGCCGCCGTCATCACGCTCGTCGCGACGCTGCTGGGCGAGCTCGTCGTCCACTCCCGGTACGCTCCGGCGCCCGCCGACGCCGCCGCCTGAGGCGGCGCCTTCCGGTGCCTCAGCGCGGCAGCTGCTGGCAGTGCGGGCAGAGGTGCGAGGAGCGGTTCATGAACGGCACCCGCACGATCGCCTCGCCGCACCGGGCGCACGGCTTCCCCGTCTGCCCGTAGGCGTGCAGGCTGTGCGAGAAGTAGCCGGAGGCACCGTTCACGTTCACGTACTGCGCATCGAAGCTGGTGCCGCCCTCGGCCAGCGCCCGTTCGAGCACCGAGCGCACCTCGGCGAAGAGGCGGCGGATGCGCGCCTCGCCGAGCGACGAGCTCGGCCGCTCCGGGTGCAGCTCCGCCGCCCACAGCGACTCGTCCGCGTAGATGTTCCCGATGCCGCTCACGAGCGTCTGGTCGAGCAGCGCCCGCTTGATCCCGCTGCTCCTCCTCGCCAGCGACGCGACGACCGAGCCCAGGTCGAAGGAGGGGTCGAGCGGATCGCGGGCGATGTGCGCGACCTGCGAGGGCACGGCGCGCAGCCAGCCGCCTCCGCGGACCTCCTCGCCCGCGTAGCCGCCGAGCGCTCCGTCCGGGGTCGGCACCAGAGCGTCGACCGCCATCGAGCCGAAGATCCGCTGGTCGACGAAGTGCAGGGCGAGCTCGCCGTGCTCGGGGTGCTCGATCCCGATCCGGATGCGCGCCAGCCGCGGCAGCGCCGCATCCGCCGTGCGCAGCAGCACCTGACCGCTCATGCCGAGATGCACCAGCAGCGCCTCGTCGCGGCCCGCGGGCAGCCAGAGGAACTTCCCGCGCCGCACCGCCGCTTCGAGCCGGCGCCCGACGAGCAGGCGCTCGAAGGTCCCGTGCGGATGCACGTGCCGCTTCAGCGAGCGCTCGTCGACGATCTCGACGCCGGTCACCAGGGAGCCGGTGACCGCGGGAGCGAGGCCCGCCCGCACCACCTCGACCTCGGGCAGCTCGGGCACGGTCAGTCCGAGACCGCGGGAGCGGCGGGTGCGCCGGGGGCCGCCAGACGCGTCCACGCGTCGAGCGCGGCGGCCATCTCGGCCGCCTTCTTGCTCGTCCCCTCGCCGCGGGCGGTGACGAGTCCGCCGACGATCACGGTGGCGACGAACACCTTGCTGTGGTCGGGGCCGGTGGCGGCGATCTCGTAGCGCGGGGCCGGCGCACCGCGCTCGGCGGCCGCCTCCTGGAGGCTCGTCTTCGGGTCCATCGAGACGCCGAAGCGGAGCGGATCGGCCCGCAGAGGGGCGATCAGGCGCAGCACCAGGTCGCGGGCCGCGTCGGGACCGGTGCCCAGGTAGACGGCGCCGATGATGGCCTCGACGGTGTCGGCGAGGATCGACGCCTTGTCGCGGCCGCCGGTCAGCTCCTCGCCGCGTCCGAGGCGGAGGAACTCGCCCAGGCCGATGCCGCGAGCGATCTCGGCGAGCGCGACGGTCGAGACGAGGCTCGCCCGTCGCTTGGCCAGGTCGCCCTCGCTGAGGGCGGGGTACTCGGTGTAGAGCATGACGGTCACGGCCTGCCCGAGGATCGAGTCGCCGAGGAACTCGAGGCGCTCGTTGTGCGGGATACCGCCGTGCTCGAAAGCGAACGACCGGTGCGTCAGGGCGAGCTCGAAGAGCTCACCGTCGAGGCTCACGCCGAGCGTGGCCTCCAGACGCGACCGGTCGTCGCTGGAGGGTCGTGCGGAGGTCTGGTTCACCATGGACCGCGGTCCGTTCGTCGAGGGGCGGTGCGCCCCGCGCCGTGCGGACCAGGAGCGGGATCAGACGTCGGCGACCTTGCGGCCCTTGTACTCGAGGAACAGCGCGGTGCCCGCGGAGTCCTCGACGACCTTGGCGCGGTGGGGAAGGCTGTAGACGACCTTGCCGTTCTCGATGGTCTTGACGAGGGTGGGGACCTCGGCCTTCCACTGCGAACGACGGGCGTGGGTGTTCGCGCGGGACTTCTTCCTCTTGGGAACAGCCATGATTCTCTCTTCTCTACCTCTAGTCGGATTCGGTGCGGGCGGTCGCGCCCTCACCGCTGTCTGCGGAAGCTCTGTCGGTGGAAGCTCCGGGCGCTGCGGCCCCGCCGTCCCCCTCGCTCAACCCTGCGAGCGCGGCCCACCGGGAGTCGCGCGGCGCCTCGGGTTCGGGCGTGGAGGAATCGGCCAGCCGCTCCCCCGTGACGGGGTCGAGGCCCGGACAGTCCGGCCGGCAGACCGGCTGGAACGGCAGCGACAGAACCACCGCATCCCTGACCAGAGGTTCAAGATCCACGTGGTCGTCGTGAACCTCATAGTCGAAAGCTTCGTCAGAAGAGTACGCGAAAAGTTCCTGGAACTCGACATCGACAGGCAGGGAGATGTCGGTCAGGCACCGGCTGCACTCGCCGTCGGCCCTCGCCGACACCTCGACACTGGCCAGGATCCCCTCGTGCACGGACTCGAGCCGGACGTCGAGATCGACGGCCGATCCCTTGCGGACCGCGACGATCCCCTCGCCGAACTGCTCCGGCGCCTCGAGCTCGAGGCGGTGCTCGCGCATCTCGCCCGGCCGCCTCACGAGGTCGCGCACGTTCACGGTGAACGGCGTCTTCTTGAAAGTAGTCACGAGGGTCCAGCCTACCCCTCCCGGCCCCCTCCGGGGCGGGAGGGGCCGGGAGGAGCCGGGAGGGGCGGAGTCCGGGCTCAGGCGCCGCCGGCCTCCAGCGTCACGTCGATCGGCGCGTAGTCGGCACCGCTCGTGTCCACTCCCTCGTCGGCGAGCTCCGCGAGCGCCTTCTCGACGTACTCGTTCGAGTAGGCGGTGGCGGGCGGGTCCGCGCTGATGATCGTCGCCCCCGTCTCGTTCTCCGTCTCCTTCGCGATGTCGACCGTCTGCTGCCACGCGGCCTCGTCGATCATCCCGACGCCGCTCGTCGAGGGCCAGATCAGCTTGTTGACCTCGTTGGTCATCCAGAGCTGGTGGCTGGTGCCGAGCGTGGATCCGGCCGCGGTGACGATGTCGGCCGCCGCCTGCGGGTCGTCCTTCGCGAAGATCCAGCCCTTGATCGAGGCCTTGATGAAGGCGACCGTCTGCTCGGCGTACGCGTCGTCGTCGGCGAGCCTGCCCGCGTCCGCCCAGATCGCGTCCTGGAGCATCGCGGTCCCGATGTCGTTCCAGCTGATGACGTTCAGATCGTCCGGCTGGTACAGCTCGCCTGTGGCGGGGTTCACGGTCTCGAGGACCTGGGCGTACTCGTTGTAGGTCATCGCCTGGGCCGCGTCGATGTCGCCCGCGAGGAAGCCGTTCATGTCGAACTGCTGCTGCACCAGCGAGATGTCGTCGAGGGAGACGCCGTCCTTCTGCATGCCGGCGAACAGCTCCCACTCGTTGCCGTATCCCCAACTGCCCACGCTCTTCCCGGCGAGGTCGGCGGGCGAGGTGATCCCCTTGTCCTTGAAGGAGATCTGCGTGGTGGCGCTGCGCTCGAAGATCTGCGCGACGTCGGTGATCCCGGCCCCCTGCTCGATCGAGCCGAGGACCTTGGGCACCCAGGAGATCGCGTAGTCCGCGTCGCCCGAGGCGAGCACGTCCTGGGGGACGATGTCGCCGCCTCCCTCGGCGATCGTCACGTCGAGGCCCTCGTCCTCGTAGTAGCCCTGGTCGAGCGCGGCGTAGTACCCGGCGAACTGCGCCTGGGCCACCCACTGCAGCTGCAGGGTGACCGGCGTGAGGCCGCCGGAGCCGGAGTCGGACCCCGGGTCGGAGCCGCCGGAGGCACTGCAGCCGGTGAGCGCGAGGCCCACGGCCGCGAAGGCGGCGGTCGTCGTCAGGGTGATGCGGGTGCGTCTGGTCACGGGTCCTCCTGGTGCGGTCTGCGGGGTCGCCGGTGCGGCGCGCCCCGTGGTGCGGCGGTGCAGGTGGTGCTGTGGTGCAGGTGGCGCTGATGATGCGGGCCGTGCGGATGGTGCGTCGGGTGGGAAACGGGAATCGGGAGTCGGGAATAAGAAGGATCGAGGATCGAGGAGGGTGCGGGGACGCGCGGCGCCGCGCTCAGCGCAGCCGGCTGCGGCGCAGCGCGAACGCCTCGAGCGCGGCCGTCACGGAGTAGAACGCGAGGCCGACGAGCACGGCGCCCAGGACGTAGGCGTAGGCGAGCGCGTAGTCGCTGCCCGAGGCCGCCGTCGTGATCGACTTGCCGAGCCCGCCCACGGGTCCGCCGAAGTACTCGGCGACCAGCGCCGAGATCACCGCGAGCGAGGAGGCGATGCGGAGCCCTGTGAAGACGTAGGGCACTGCTCCCGGCAGCGTGATCGTGCGGGCGGTCTGCCAGGGGGTCGCCGCGTAGGCCTTCAGCAGGTCGCGGTGCACCGGAGCGGCCTGCCGCAGCCCGCGCAGCGTCGTCACGTACACCGGCACGAACACGGCGAGCGCCGCGACGAGCTGCCTCGCGGTCTCGGCGTTCGCTCCGAACATCGTGTAGAGCACCGGAGCGAGGGCGACGATCGGCACGACGGCGGCCGCGGCCACGATCGGCGCGACCAGTCCGTCGAAGACCCGCGCGAGCGCCGAGAGTCCGGCGACCACGACCGCCAGCACCGCGCCGACCAGCAGGCCGACCAGCGCGTTGCGGCCGGTCACCGCGCTGCCCTCGGCGACGGAGCCGAGGTTCGCGGCGAACTCCCGTCCGATCGCCAGCGGCGACGGGAGCACGAACGGCTGGATCGCCAGAACGGTGACCCCGGCCTGCCAGAGCAGGACCGCGGCGATCCCGAGCACGAGCGGCGCGAGCACGCTGCGCGCCAGCGCCGTCGTGCTCACCGGTTCTCCACTCCGCGCGGCACGGCGGCGGGATCCCCGTGCAGCAGCTCGCGCACGGCGCTCACGTCGCGGAAGAACGCCGTGTCCTCCCTGACCGCCGCGTCGCGCTCGGATGCTCCGGGGAGTCCGACCGGGAGGACGTCGCGGATCCTGCCCGGCCGCGGCGACATCACCACGACGCGGTCCGAGAGGAACACCGCCTCCGGGATCGAGTGGGTGACGAAGACGACGGCGGCGCCGGTCTCGCGCCGGATCCGCAGCAGCTCCGTCTGCATCCGCTCGCGGGTCATCTCGTCGAGCGCCCCGAACGGCTCGTCCATGAGGAGCAGGCGCGGGCTCTCGGCGAGCGCCCGCGCGATGGCGACGCGCTGCTGCATCCCGCCGGAGAGCTGGTCCGGGTAGGAGTCGGCGAAGTCGCCGAGCCCGACCAGCGCCAGCAGCTCGTCGACGCGCGAGCGCCGGGCGGTCGCGGCGACGCCGTGCAGCTCCAGCGGCAGGGCGATGTTCGCCCGGATCGTGCGCCACGGCAGGAGGCCCGCCTGCTGGAACGCGATCCCGTAGTCCTGGTCGAGCCTCGCCTGCCGGGCCGTCTTGCCGAACACGGCGATCGAGCCGGAGTCCGGCTCGTCGAGGTCGGCGATCAGCCGCAGCAGCGTCGACTTGCCGCAGCCGGACGGGCCGATCAGCGAGACGAACTCTCCCGCGGCCACCTCGAGCGAGACGTCCTGGAGCGCCGTGACGCTCGCGGCGCGGGCGGTGGTGAAGGTCCTCGTGACGGAGTCGACGACGACCGCGGATCCTGCAGGACTCATGCGGGCTGCTCCCCTCGGCGGTACGGACGGAGGAGGGTGCCGAGCAGAGCGACGGAGCCGGCGGCCGCGAGGCCCACCAGCACCGCCCCGAGGATCGGCGCCCAGGGCTTGGCGGGGTCGCCTCCGGCAGCGGAGGCGAACTCGATGATCATGCGGCCGATCCCGCCGCGCAGGCCGGTCGAGACCTCGGCGACGATCGTGCCGACGACGGCGCTGACCGCTCCGAGCCGGAGGGCCGGCAGCAGGTAGGGCACGCTCGCCGGCAGCCTCAGGCGCACCAGCGTCTTCCACCAGCCGACGCCGTAGACGTGCATCAGCTCGACCTGGTGGGCCGTCGGCGAGCCGAGCCCGCGGAGCGCCCCGATCGAGACGGGGAAGAACGCGAGGTAGGAGGCGATCAGGGCCACCGACATCCAGTTCTCCCAGGTCACCGGTCCGAGCTCGAGCTGCGACCCCCAGCGCCGCACCAGTGGGGCGATCGCGATCAGGGGCACCGTCTGGCTCAGCACGATCCAGGGCAGCACCGCCGACTCCGCCGTGCGGAACCGCTGCATCAGGAGAGCCAGGAGCAGCCCCACGACCGTGCCGACGACCCAGCCGACCGCGGCGATCCCGAGCGAGAAGGCGCTCGCCCCCACGACGGCCGACCACAGCGCCGGGGCGTTCCGCGCTCCGGTGACCGGCTCGCCGAGCCGGGCCGCGATCTCCCAGAGGTGGGGCATCGCGATGGCGCTCGTGCGCGGGAGCACCGTGACTCCTCCGACGACCACCCCGGCCTCGGGCCCGAGCGCCTTCCAGCCCTCCCACACCAGCGCGAGCAGGAGCAGCCCGGCGGCGCCGAGCACGAGCCCGCGCGCGAGGGCCGGTCTCATGCGCGGGCCACGATGTGCTCGCGCAGCTCCGGGATGATCCGCTCGCCGTACACGCGCAGCGTCTCCTCCTTGTTGTCGTGCTGGAGGTATCCCGCGAACTGCGTCACGCCGATGTCGGCGAGCGCCCGGAGCTTCTCGACGTGCTCGTCCGCCGTGCCCAGCACGCAGAAGCGCTCCACGATCTCGTCCGGCACGAAGGCGGTGTGGCTGTTGCCTGCGCGGCCGTGCTCGTTGTAGTCGTAGCCCTCGCGCCCGGCGATGTAGTCCGTCAGCGCCTGCGGCACCGCTCCGGAGGCGCCGTAGCGGCCCACGATGTCGGCCACGTGGTTGCCGACCATCCCGCCGAACCAGCGGCACTGGTCGCGCATGTGCTCCCGGTCGGTGCCGATGTACATCGGCGCCGCGACGCAGAACTGCAGCGACTCGGGGTCCCGGCCGGCGTTCGCCGCCGCCTCCTTGACGGCGCCGATCATCCAGCGCGCGATGTCCACGTCGGCCAGCTGCAGGATGAAGCCGTCGCCGACCTCGCCCGCGAGCTTCAGGGCGAGCGGGCCGTAGGCGGCCACCCACATCTCCAGGGACGAGCCCCGGCTCCACGGGAACTGCAGCGTCTGGCCGTTGTACTCGACCGGACGGCTGTTGGCGAGCTCGCGGATGACGTGGATCGACTCCCGCAGCGTCTTGAGCGTCGTCGGAGCTCCTCCGGTCACCCTCACCGCCGAGTCGCCGCGTCCGATCCCGCACACCGTGCGGTTCCCGTACATCTCGTTGAGCGTCGCGTGCAGCGAGGCGATGACCGTCCAGTCGCGCGTGGCGGGGTTGGTGACCATCGGGCCGACCGTGATCCGGTGCGTCCTCTCGAGGATCTGCGAGTAGATCACGTAGGGCTCCTGCCAGAGCAGGTGCGAGTCGAAGGTCCACGCGTAGTCGAAGCCGTGCGTCTCCGCGAGGACGGCGAGCGCGACGGTGCGCGAGGCGGGCGGGTTGGTCTGGAGGACGACTCCGAAGTCCATGGGGTTCCTTCTGCTCGATCAGGTGCTGGCTCGGATCGGGTGCCGGCTCAGATCAGGTACTGGCTCAGACCGCGCGGGATGTACGCCCCGTCGCCCTTCGTGCCGACGTAGGAGCCGTCGTCGACGACGACCCTGCCGCGGGAGATCACCGTGTCGACGTGGCCGTCGATCTCGAAGCCCTCCCAGGCCGAGTAGTCCATGTTCATGTGGTGGCTGCGGCCCTCGCCGATCCCGATCGAGGTGTGCCCGCTCGGGTCGTAGACGACGACGTCGCCGTCGGCCCCGGGCTGGATGACGCCCTTCCTCCCGTACATCCCGAACATCCGCGCCGGGGTGGTCGAGGTGAGCTCGACCCAGCGCGGCAGGGAGATCTGCCCCGACACCACGCCCTGGTACATCAGGTCCATCCGGTGCTCCACCGAGCCGATGCCGTTGGGGATCTTCGAGAAGTCGCCGATCCCCATGTCCTTCTGGCCCTTCATGCAGAAGGGGCAGTGATCGGTCGAGACCATCTGGATGTCGTTGGTGCGAAGCGACTGCCACATGTGGTGCTGATGCCCCTCCGCCTTCGAGCGCAGCGGCGTGGAGCACACCCACTTCGCGCCCTCGAAGCCCGGCGCGCCGAGCTGCTCCTCGAGCGAGAGGTAGAGGTACTGCGGGCAGGTCTCGCCGAAGACGTTCATGCCGCGGTCGCGGGCCTGCGCGATCTGCTCCACCGCCTGCTTCGCGGAGACATGGACCACGTACAGCGGCGCGCCGGTGAGGTCGGCGATCATGATCGCCCGGTGCGTCGCCTCCTCCTCCGCCTGCCAGGGTCGAGAGGTGCCGTGGAAGTACGGCGCGGTGTTCCCGGCGGCGAGGGTCTGCTTCACCAGTTCGTCGATGAGGGCGCCGTTCTCGGCGTGCATCATCATCATCGCGCCGTTCTCCGCGCCCTTCTGGAACGCCCGGAGGATCTGCCCGTCGTCCGAGAGGAACACGCCCTTGTAGGCCATGAACAGCTTGAAGCTGGTCACCCCCTCGCGCATCAGCTCGTCCATCGCGACGAGCGAGGAATCCTGCACGTCCGAGAGGATCTGGTGGAAGCCGTAGTCGATCGCGCAGTTGCCGGCCGCCTTCTCCTGCCACGCCTGGAACCGGTCGACGACGCTCTCGCCCGGGTACTGCACCACGAAGTCGACGATCGACGTCGTGCCGCCCCAGGCCGCGGCGCGCGTGCCGGTCTCGAAGGTGTCCGAGGCGGAGGTGCCGCCGAACGGCATCTCCATGTGCGTGTGCGCGTCGATCCCGCCCGGGATCACGTACTTGCCGCTCGCGTCGATCACCCGGTCGACGTGGGCCGCCAGATCGAAGCCCAGCAGCGTGGAGCCGGGGGCGAGGACGGCGGCGATGGTCTCGCCGTCGATCAGGACGTCTGCGGCTCCGGTGCCGGTCGCGTTGACGACCGTCCCGCCGGTGATGAGGGTCTTCATCGGTCTTCCCCGTCTCGGTCTGCGGTCACGGCTTCGGGATGCTGGTGTACGACTCCGGCCGGCGGTCCCGGTAGAACTGCCAGTCGTCGCGCATCTCCTGCACCATGTCCATCTCGAGGTCGCGGATCAGGATCTCCTCGGCCTCGCCCGAGCCCCGCTCGCCGACGAACTCCCCGCGCGGATCGATGATCTGGCTGGTGCCGTAGAAGTCGACCGCGAGGTCGCCGTACTCGTTGTCCTCCCGGCCGACGCGGTTGGGCTGCAGCACGAAGTAGCCGTTCGCCACCGCGGCCGCCGGGCCCTCGACCTCCCAGAGGCGGTTCGACAGGCCGGGCTTGGTGGCGTTGGGGTTGAAGACGAGGTGGGCGCCGTTCAGGCCCAGCTCCCGCCAGCCCTCCGGGAAGTGGCGGTCGTAGCAGATGTGGACGCCGACCTTGCCGACGGCGGTGTCGAAGACCGGGTAGCCGAGGTTCCCGGGCCGGAAGTAGAACTTCTCCCAGAAGCGGTCCAGGTGCGGGATGTGGTGCTTGCGGTACTTGCCGAGGATCGTCCCGTCGGCGTCGACCACGACCGCGGTGTTGTAGTAGACGCCGGTCTGCTCCTCCTCGTAGATCGGGAGGATCATCACCACGCCCAGCTCCTTCGCGAGGGCCGCGAAGCGCTGCACGATCGGCCCGTCGGCGGGCTCGGCGTAGCGGTAGTACTTCTTGTCCTGGGTGATGCCGAAGTACGGGCCGTAGAACAGCTCCTGGAAGCAGACGATCTGCGCGCCGTCGGCTGCGGCGTCCCGGGCCATCCGCTCGTGCTTGTCGAGCATCGACTCCTTGTCGCCGGTCCAGGTCGTCTGGGTGATCGCTGCGCGGACGATGGTCATCGGTACCTCCATGCTCGGGCGTCCCTGTCCGGCTCCGGTCGTGCTCCGCCGGGCGGTGCGGAGCCGGGGACGTGGACCCACTGTGGTCCCCGCCGGGCCCGAAGGCAATGACGGACCGTCCGGCTCCGGGGACAGGGCTTCATCGTCGGGGTTCGACGTTTCCCCGGTGTTTCCGGCGCGGATCCGCAGCATTAAGGCTCGCCGGGGGAGGAATCCGTCGGTGCCGCTAGCGTGGGCGGATGCGCATCACGATCCTGGCCGGAGGCGTCGGCGGCGCCCGCTTCACCTCGGCGGTCCGCGAGCACCTCCGCGATCTCGAGGCCGCCGGCGGCGAGGCGAGCGAGATCACCGTCGTCGTCAACACCGGCGACGACATGTGGCTCACCGGCCTCAAGGTCTGCCCCGACCTCGACTCGATCACCTACGCGCTCGGCGGAGTGAACGACACGGAGCGCGGCTGGGGGCGGGCCGGCGAGAGCGAGCGGGTCTCGGCCGAGCTCACCGCCTTCGGCGTCGGCTGGCCGTGGTTCACCCTGGGCGACCTCGACCTCGGCACCCACATCGCCCGCAGCTCGATGCTGCGCGACGGCCTCACCCTCTCGGAGGCGACCGCGCGGATCACCGCCCGCTGGCCGCTGGGAGTCCGCCTGCTGCCGATGTCGGACCAGGACGTCGAGACCCACGTCGAGGTCGACCTTCCCGGCGAGGGCGTGCGGCTCCTCCACTTCGAGGAGTGGTGGGTGCGGCTTCGGGCGTCAGCGCCCGCGCGCCGCTTCGTCCAGCAGGGGGTGGAGAGCGCCCGCCCCGCCCCGGGCGTGCTGGAGGCGATCGCCGACACCGACGCGGTGCTCGTCGCCCCCTCCAATCCCGTCGTCTCGATCGGCACGATCCTCGGAGTGCCCGGGATCGCGGACGCCCTCCGCCGGACCTCCGCACCCGTCGTGGGCGTCTCCCCCGTCATCGGAGGCGCGGTGGTGCGCGGCATGGCCGACGCCTGCCTCGCCGCGATCGGCGTCGAGACCTCCGCCGAGGCCGTCGGCCGGCACTACGGAGCCCGGAGCGGGGGCGGCCTCCTCGACGCCTGGCTCGTCGGCGAGGAGGACGCGGACGCGGTCCCGGCGCTCGAGTCGGCGGGGCTCCGCGCCCGCTCCGTGCCGCTCTGGCTGACCGGCCGGGACGCCTCCGTGCGGCTCGCCGCCGACGCTCTCGCCGCCGCGAGGGGCTGAGCGGAGCCTCCTCCCGGGGCCGCGGACCGCGTGTCGCAGCGCGGATGCGGTCACGCCTCCCACGGGGCGCCCCGTTCCCTTGTACGGTCGGAGGCGGACGAACTCCCCGATTCACCCCCGCACCGGACCCGGAATCCCTCGGTCGCGCCCCCGACCGCGTCCTCACCACGTCTCCGAGCCCTGCGGAACCGCGTGCCGTCCCGTCAGGAGGAAACCATGGAGCCCAGCTCGAGGATCAGCACCGAGCGGATCGAGCCCGACATCGTGGTGATCCGCCCCGTCGGCCGGCTCGACCTGTCCACGGCGTGGGAGCTCGAAGCGGTCCTCCAGCGCGCGCTCGAGGCGGGAGAGGTCCGCGTGGTCGTCGACCTGGCGGCCGTCGAGTTCCTCGACTCGTCCGGGCTCGGCGTCCTCGTCGCCGGACTCAAGGAGGCGCGGAAGGCGGGCGGCGAGCTGCGCGTGGCCGCCGCCGGCGAGCAGCCCGCCATGGTGCTCGGCCTGTCCAACCTCGACCGCCTGCTCGGGAGCGCCGAGACCGTCGAGGAGGCCTACCGTGCCTGAGCGCTCCTTCGTCGTGCGCACGCCGCCCGAGGACGGCGTCACCGCCGTCCACGAGGCGCTCGAGGAGCTGTGGCTCGAGGAGCCGGGCGTCGCGCCGGTCGACCGGATGTCGTTCGAGACCGCGCTGGTCGAGCTGACCTCGAACATCGTCCAGCACGCCCGGTCGTACCGGCACATCATCTGCCTGGTCGAGATCCGCGTCGACGCGACCGAGCTGCGCGCCTCGCTCAACGACTCCGCCGAGGAGGCGCCCGCCGAGGTCGCCGACCCCCGCGACATGCCGGACGAGTGGGACGAGGCAGGCCGCGGGATCCCGTTCATCCACGCCCTCGTCACCGAGTTCTCCTACCGCCGTGTCGACGGGCAGAACCTCTGGGCACTCGCCCGGACCCGCACGTGAGCGAGCCGACCGAGCGCGCCCGCCTCGCCGCGATCGCCGAGCTCGGGATCGGCCTGAGCACCCCCCAGGAGCGCTTCGACAGGATCACCCGCGTCGCCCGCCGACTCCTGCGCGTCCCCCTCGCCGAGATCAACATCCTCGAGGAGTCGACGCAGTTCACGAAGTCGCCCCAGCGCTCGGCGCGGGCGAGCAGGATGCTGCGCGCCGACTCGATGTGCGACGTCACGGTCCAGCAGGGCGACATCCTCGTCGTCGAGGACGCCACCGCCGATCCGCGGTTCGCCGACCGCGGAGTCGTCACCGGATCCCCTCACGTGCGCTTCTACGCGGGCCGCCCGCTCGTCGTCGGGGACGGCCTCCGCGTCGGCACGATCTGCATCATCGACAGCGAGGCGCGCGGCTTCTCGGAGGAGGAGCGCGAGATCCTCGAGGACCTCGGCCGGTGGGCGGAGCGGGAGCTGCGCGAGATCGCCTTCTCCGGACGCGCGAGCGAGACGCAGGAGCGGCTCTGGCCCCCGCGCCTCGACCTCGGCGAGTGGAGCCTCGACTCGCTGACCACGCCGCTGCACGACGTCGCCGGCGACTACACGGCGTGGCGTCGCAGCGGGGACGACCTCTCCCTCGAGCTGGTCGACGTGATGGGCAAGGGGGTGTCGGCGGCGATCGTCGCCTCCGCGATCCGCTCCGCGTTCCAGGCGCGGCCGGAGCTCCCTCCCGCGGCAGCCGTCGAGGCCGTCAACCGCCAGCTCCTGCCCGACCTGACCGCGACCGGGATGTTCGCGACCGCGCTGATCGCCCGGGTCGACCTCGCGAGCGGCGCCGTCGCGTTCGTGGACAGCGGCCACGGCCTCACCCTCCTGCTGCGCGCCGACGGCACCACGGAGCGGCTCGCCTCCACCGGCGTCCCGCTCGGCATCGCCGCCGACGTCTCCTGGGAGGAGGAGCAGCGCGTGCTCGCCCCCGGCGACGCGCTCTTCTCCTGCAGCGACGGCCTGCTCGACGTCTTCGGCGGGCGCCTCGACGCGCTCGACCGTCTCGCCGAGCTGGTGCGGAGCAACGACGACCCCGCTCTCTTCGAGCGTCTGCATGCTCTCGCAGACGACGCGCACGACGATGTGACAGCGTTGGTGTTGCGGCGCTCCGCAGCGCCCGCCCCCTCCTGATCCTGATCGAAAGGACCTCCCCCATGCCTGGTGCACTCGTCCTCGCCGGCGGCGGCCTCGCCGGAATCGCCTGGGAGCTCGGCGTCCTCCGCGGCCTCGCAGACGCCTCCCCCGAGGCGGCCCGCCTCCTGCTCGATCCGTCGACGACCTTCATCGGCACCTCCGCGGGCTCCGCGGTCGCCGCGCAGTTGAGCACCGGCACCGGCCTCGACGAGTCGTACGAGGCCCAGCTCCAGGAGGAGTCCGCCGAGATAGGAGCGGACGTCGACGGTGAGCGCCTCCAGGCCCTCTTCGCCGCGGCCGTCGAGGGCGCGACCTCGCCCCAGGACGCGCGGCGCCGCATCGGCACCCTCGCGCTCGAGGCCGAGACGCTCCCCGAGGACACGCGCCGGGCCGTCATCTCGGCCCGCGTGGGCGACGCCGACTGGCCCGAGCAGCGTCTGCTCATCACCGCGGTCGACACGGCCACCGGTGAGCTGCGCGTGTTCGACCGCGAGAGCGGTGTCGGCCTCGTCGACGCGATCTCCGCCAGCTGCGCCGTCCCCGGGGTCTGGCCTCCCGTCAGCATCGACGGCGTCCGCTACATGGACGGCGGCGTGCGCTCCGGCAGCAACGCCGACCTCGCCGCGGGAGCCGACTGGGTCCTGGTCGTCACTCCGCTGCCGGGAGTCGGCACGCCCGGCGCGGGCCTGATCCCGACCGGCGAGCTCGACGCCCTCGCGGACTCGCGGGTCGAGGTGCTCTACGCCGACGAGGAGTCGGTGCGCGCCTTCGGCCCGAACTCGCTCGACCCGGCCGTCCGCGCCGCCTCCGCCCGCGCCGGACGTGCTCAGGGCGCCCGGCTCGCCTCGCGGATCGCCGCGCTGGTCGGCGCCGAGTAGCCGGTCTCATCGCCGCACGCTGTAGCGCGTGAAGACCGTGCCGTCGGCGAAGCGGTGCTCCTCGCGCAGGTCGAGGCGCGCGTGGAACCCGCACGGGAGGAAGTGGGTCCCGCCGCCCACCGCCACCGGCACCGTGTAGACCTGCACCTCGTCGACGATCCCGGCGAGCAGCGCGTGCCGGGCGAGGGTCGGCCCGCCGATCGAGACGTCGTGGTCGGCGGCGCTGACTTGCGCGGCGACGACGACCGGGTCGAATCCGACCTCGACGCGGGTACGGCGGGTCTCGGCCGACTCCAGCGTCGTCGAGTACACGACCTTGTCGGCCGCCCGCCACATCTCCTGGAAGTCGCGGATGAACGCGAACTCCTCCGCGAGGGCCCAGGTCTGCTCCCACGCGCGCATGACCTCGTACATGCGCCGCCCGTACAGGTACGTGCGCACCCGCCCCTCGCGCTCCGTGATGAAGCGGTGCACGGCGGGTCGCGGCTCCGCCCAGGCGAATCCGCCGTCCGCGTCGTTCACGTAGCCGTCGAGCGACGCGATCGAGCTGTAGATGAGCGCGCCCACGTCGGCCTCTCTCCGTGGCCGGCTTCGGGACCGCCCACGGGCGCGACCGTAGGCCTCCCGCCTCCGTCCGGCAATGTCCGCCGGGTCCTCTGGCGCGGATCGACGGGTCGCCGCTGCTCCCGACGGCGCTCCCGGCGGTCGGCGCCCCCTCCCGGACCGCGTACCGTGGTCGTGCCGCAGAGAGCGGCCGTGAAGGGTTCGGGATGAAGATCAGCCAGCTGCGCCACTTCGTGGCGGTCGCCGAGGAGCTGCACTTCGTGCGCGCCGCCGAGCGCCTCGGCATCTCGCGGCAGAAGCTCGACTCCTCCGTCGCCGCCGTCGAGCTCGACCTCGGCAAGCCGCTCTTCGAGCCCGGTGCCGCCGCCACGACCCTCACCGCGGCCGGGCGGCAGCGCCTCGCCTCGGCCCGCGAGGAGCTCGCCGCGCTCGGCGACGAGCCGGAGGCGGCCCCGAAGTCGGGAGGCAAGGCCAAGGCCTCCAAGGGGACCGGGCGCGCGCCGATCGTCAAGGGCCAGCCCAAGCCCTACAAGCGCCGCCAGTCCCGCTGACGCGCAGTGTCCGATCGCCGGACGTGGTGGGCCCTACCGGGCTCGAACCGATGACATCCACGGTGTAAACGTGGCGCTCTACCAACTGAGCTAAAGGCCCCCGTCGCGGTCTCACCCGCGGACGATCGACTCGATCCTACGGCAGGCGGAGCGGCCCCCTGCGGGCACTAGCCTCGGCACATGACCGCCGACAGCGACTCCCGGGCGAGGCGGCGCGCCGAGAGCCGCTGGCCCGCCTCCGCCGCGATCCTGGTGGCCGTCGCCCTGAACGTGGCCGGCCACAGCGCCGACACCTCGGTGGTCCGCCTCGTCGCCGCCGGCATCACGCTCGCGCTGCTCGTGCCGCTGTTCGTCGTGAACCCGCACCGACTCGACAGCGAGACGCGCTGGTCGCGCGGGGTCTCCATCGCGCTGGCGGTCGTGCTCGCCGTGGCGAACCAGGTGAACGTGGTCGCCGTGGTGATCGACCTCGTCGACGGGACGGCCGACGGCCCTCCGCTGCTGCTCACCGCGCTCCAGGTCTGGGTCACCAACGTCGTCGCGTACGCGCTGCTGTTCTGGGAGCTCGACCGCGGCGGTCCGGTCGCCCGCGGAACGCTTCCCCGCACCGAGCTGCCGGCGGCCGACTTCGCCTTCCCGCAGGACACCTACCGCGACACCGCGCCCGAGGTCGCCGCGACCTCCTCCGAGCGCGCCGACTGGCGGCCCGGCTTCGTGGACTACCTCTCGGTGTCGACGACGAACACCATGGCGTTCAGCCCGACCGACACGATGCCGCTGTCGAGCCGGATGAAGCTCCTGATGATCGCCGAGGCGTTCACCGGATTCGTCCTGCTGGCCCTCGTGATCTCCCGGGCCGTCAACATCCTCAGCTGACGACCGGGGCGGTCCGCCTCCGGAGGGTCAGACGTGCGCGGGGACGAGCGCGTCGATCGCGGCGCGGTATGCGTCGATCGAGCGAGGCTCGCCCGGGGCGGTCATGAACGTGTCCCGGATGACGCCGGCCTTGTCGATGAGGAAGGTCGCGCGGGTCGCGTAGCCCTTCGCCTCGGTGAACACGCCGTACTGCTTGGCGACGTCGCCGTGCGGCCAGAAGTCGGAGAGGAGCGTGAAGTCGTAGCCCTGCTTCTCGCCCCAGGCGCGCAACGTGTGCTTGGAGTCGACCGAGATGCCGATCAGCTCCACGTCGGCGTGCTCGAAGAGGGAGAGGTTCTCGCGCAGCGCGCAGAACTCGCCCGTGCAGGTGCCGGAGAAGGCGAGGGGGAAGAACACCAGGGCGACGTTGCGCCGCCCGTGGAAGTCGCCCAGCTGGATGCGCTCGCCGTACTGGTTCGCGAGTTCGAAGTCGGGAGCCAGGGTCAGCTTCTCGAGAGCCATCGGTCCGATGTCCTTCCGTGCGCACGAGAGTCGCGCGAGCACGAGGGGCAATGCTAGACCCGCTCCGCGCAGACTCCAAGGAACGGCCCGTCTCCCCCGATCACGGGCCGGTCGACGCGTCCCGGCTGGCGCTCTCCTACAGTCGTCGGCGCCCATTCCTCGTGGATCACCACAGTGCGATTCCAGGTTCGGGGCACGGGAATCGCTAGGCTGACGGAGGTGCCCGCGCGCGGCTCGTCATCCGAGCCCCGGATCCGCGGATCCGCACCGCTTCATGAGAGTGATGTCTCGGGCACGATCTGCCCCCAGAGAGAGGTCGAGGGTGACTGTTAACGATCAGGACCCGTATTCCGTCGGTCACGTGGACTCGGACCCCGAGGAAACGTCGGAGTGGAACGAGTCGCTCGATGCGCTCGTCGAGGAGCGGGGCCGGGGTCGCGGGCGCGACGTCATGCTCAGCCTCCTCAAGCGCTCCAAGGAGCTCCACCTCGGCGTGCCGATGGTGCCCACCACGGACTACATCAACACCATCGCGCCCGAGAACGAGCCCGACTTCCCGGGCGACGAGGACGTCGAGCGCCGCTACCGCGCGTGGATCCGCTGGAACGCGGCCATCCTCGTGCACCGCGCGCAGCGTCCCGGCATCGGGGTCGGCGGCCACATCTCGACGTACGCGTCGAGCGCCTCGCTGTACGAGGTCGGCTTCAACCACTTCTTCCGCGGCCAGGACCACCCGGGCGGCGGCGACCAGGTCTTCATCCAGGGCCACGCCTCCCCCGGCCCGTACGCGCGCGCCTTCCTCGAGGGACGCCTGAGCGAGCACCAGCTCGACGGCTTCCGCCAGGAGAAGTCGCACCGGGGCGGCGGGCTCTCCAGCTACCCGCACCCGCGGCTCATGCCGGAGTTCTGGCAGTTCCCGACCGTGTCGATGGGCCTCGGCCCGATCAACGCGATCTACCAGGCGCAGGCGAACAAGTACCTCACCAACCGCGGCATCAAGGACGCCTCCGACCAGCAGGTCTGGGCGTTCCTCGGCGACGGCGAGATGGACGAGGTCGAGTCGCGCGGTCAGCTCCAGGTCGCCGCGAACGACGGCCTCGACAACCTGAACTTCATCGTCAACTGCAACCTCCAGCGCCTCGACGGACCCGTCCGCGGCAACGGCAAGATCGTGCAGGAGCTCGAGTCGTACTTCCGCGGCGCGGGCTGGAACGTCATCAAGCTCATCTGGGGCCGCGAGTGGGACGACCTGCTCGCCCGCGACACCGAGGGCGCGCTGCTCGACCTGATGAACAAGACGCCCGACGGCGACTTCCAGACCTACAAGACGGAGGACGGCGCCTACGTCCGCGAGAACTTCTTCGGCCGCGACCCGCGCGCCAAGAAGCTCGTCGAGGGCTACTCCGACGAGCAGATCTGGGGCCTGCGCCGCGGCGGCCACGACTACCGCAAGATCTACGCGGCCATGAAGGCCGCGACGGAGCACAAGGGCCAGCCCACCGTCATCCTCGCCCACACCATCAAGGGCTACGGTCTCGGCCGCAGCTTCGAGGGCCGCAACGCGACCCACCAGATGAAGAAGATGACGCTGGACAACCTCAAGTCGTTCCGCGACACCATGCGCATCCCGATCACGGACGCGCAGCTCGAGGAGAACCCCTACCTCCCGCCGTACTACCACCCCGGTCAGAACGACGAGGCGATCGAGTACCTGCAGGAGCGCCGCCGCGCGCTCGGCGGCTACCTCCCCGAGCGCCGCTCGAAGTACACGCAGCTGAACCTCCCCGAGGACTCGGCCTACGCGGTCGGCAAGAAGGGCTCCGGGACGCAGGAGATCGCCACCACCATGGCGTTCGTCCGCATCCTGAAGGACATCCTCCGCTCGAAGGACTTCGGCAACCGCGTCGTCCCGATCATCCCGGACGAGGCGCGCACCTTCGGCATGGACGCGTTCTTCCCGAACGCGAAGATCTACAACCCGCGCGGCCAGCACTACACGTCGGTCGACCGCGAGCTCCTCCTGGCCTACAAGGAGAGCCCGCAGGGCCAGATCCTCCACGTCGGCATCAACGAGGCGGGAGCCCTCGCGGCGTTCACCGCGATCGGCACCTCGTACTCGACGCAGGGCGAGCCGCTCATCCCGGTCTACGTCTTCTACTCGATGTTCGGGTTCCAGCGCACGGGCGACGCGATCTGGGCGGCCGGCGACATGATGTCGCGCGGCTTCATGATCGGCGCCACCGCGGGACGCACCACGCTGACCGGCGAGGGCCTCCAGCACGCGGACGGGCACTCCCCGATCCTCGCGGCGACCAACCCCGCCGTCGTGAGCTACGACCCGGCCTACGGGTACGAGATCGCGCACATCGTGCAGTCCGGTCTCGAGCGCATGTACGGCGGGAAGCACACCGACCCCAACGTCATGTACTACATCACGGTCTACAACGAGCCGATCGTGCAGCCGAAGGAGCCGGAGGACGTCGACGTCGAGGGCATCGTCCGCGGCATCCACCGCATCTCCTGGGGTCAGTGGGACGGGCCGAAGGCCCAGCTCCTCGCCTCGGGCGTTGCCGTGCCGTGGGCGATCGAGGCGCAGAAGCTCCTCGCCGAGGACTGGGGCGTCTCGGCGGACGTCTGGTCGGTCACCTCGTGGAACGAGCTGCGCCGCGACGGCATCAAGGCCGAGCAGCACAACTTCCTCCACCCCGAGGACGCCGAGCAGGTGCCGTACGTGACGCAGAAGCTGGCCGACGCGAAGGGCCCCTTCGTCGCCGTCTCGGACTTCTCGCACCAGGTCCCCGACCAGCTGCGCCAGTTCATCCCGGGCGACTTCGCGACGCTCGGCGCGGACGACTTCGGGTTCTCGGACACCCGTGCGGCGGCGCGGCGCTACTTCCAGATCGACGGCCCCTCGGTCGTCGTGCGGACGCTGCAGCTGCTCGCCAAGCGCGGCGAGGTCGACCCCTCGCTCGCCGTCCAGGCGATCGAGAAGTACCGCCTCCTCGACGTCAACGCCGGCACCACCGGCAACGCGGGCGGCGAGAGCTGACGGACGAGTCCGTGCTCTCGCAGGAACCCGCACCGTCGAGTGCGCGGGGTCCTGCTCCTGCGGCGGAGCGTCCGGCCACCCGGCCGGGCGCTCCCCGCACGAAGGAGCAGACCCTCGCCTGGCTGCGCACCCTCGCCGGTGAGCTCTCGACGCAGACGATCAAGCGCCTCGAGGACACGCTGCCCTGGTACGGCAGCATGCCCCCCGGTCGGCGCTCGGCGGTCGGCCTCGTCGCTCAGGCCGGCATCACCTCGTTCATCTCGTGGTTCGACGACCCGTCGGCCACGCCGTGGATCGCGGCGGACGTGTTCGGAGCCGCTCCCCGCGAGCTGCTGCGCTCCGTCTCGCTGACGCAGACGCTGCAGCTGATCAAGGTGACGGTCGAGGTCGTCGAGGACCGGATCAAGAACGGCGGGGAGGACCTCCGCGAGGCGATCCTCCTCTACTCGCGCGAGATCGCCTTCGCCGCGGCCGACGTCTACGCGCGCGCCGCCGAGGCCCGAGGCCTCTGGGACGCGCGCCTGGAGGCGCTGGTCGTCGACTCGATCCTCACGGGCGAGGCCGACGACGAGCTGCCCAGCCGGATCGCCGCCCTCGGCTGGCACGGCCACGGCGAGGTCGCCGTCCTGGTGGGCACCGCCCCCAAGATGCTCGACGTCGACCAGCTGCGCCGCACGGCCCGGCACATGGACGCCGACGTGCTGATCGGCGTGCAGGGCAGCCGGCTCGTCCTGGTCATCGGCCGCGCCGAGCCGAGCGAGAACGCCACGGAGGAGACCGGCCCGCCGGTCGCGTTCCTCGAGATCGCGGAGGCGCTCGAGCCCGGCTTCGGAACGGGCCACCTCGTCCTCGGCCACGAGGTGCCGACCCTGGTCGAGGCGTCCCGCAGCGCCCGCGCGGCCCTCGCCGGCTTCGCGGTCGCCCGCTCCTGGCGGAACGCGCCGCGACCGGTCAACGCCGACGACCTCCTTCCCGAGCGCGCCCTCGCCGGCGACCCGCTCGCCCGCCAGAGCCTCATCACGCAGATCTACCGGCCCCTGCAGAAGCACTCGACCGAGCTGCTGACCACGCTGTGGGCCTACCTCGACAACGGCCGCTCCCTCGAGGCGACCGCCCGCGAGCTGTTCGTGCACCCGAACACGGTGCGCTACCGCCTCAAGCGGGTCGCCGAGGTGATCGGCTGGGACGCGACGGGCGCCCGCGAGGCGCTCATCCTCCAGTCCGCCCTCATCCTCGGCTCCATGAGCGACCCGGACGGCGCCGTCCGCCGGAAGCCGTCCCGACGCTGAGGCCCTCCGCTCGCCGAACCCCTCCCGCCCCAGAACACTTGTAGACCCGCGACAAGCTCTTTGTGCTTTGTCAGTGGCTCCACGCGCCGCACGTGCGAGCGCAGATCGGAAGACTGGATACCGTGATCGTCGTCGTCGCCCCGGGTCAGGGCTCCCAGACCCCCGGATTCCTCGCCCCCTGGCTCGAGATCCCCTCCGTGGCCGAGCAGGTCGCCGCGCACTCGGAGGCGGTCGGCATCGACCTCGCCGCGCACGGCACCGTCTCGGACGCGGACACCATCCGCAACACCGCGGTCGCCCAGCCCCTGATCGTCTCCGCGGGACTCGTGAGCCTCGCCGCCCTCCTCGAGGGCGGACGGCGCGAGCGCATCGCGGGCATCGCCGGCCACTCCGTCGGCGAGATCACCGCGGCCGCCGGAGCCGGGGTCCTCACCGAGGCCGACGCGCTGGTGTTCGTCCGCGAGCGCGCCCGTGCCATGGCCGCTGCGGCCGCCGCCGAGCCGACCGCGATGAGCGCGGTCCTCGGCGGCGACGAGCAGGCCCTGATCGCCCGTCTCGACGAGCTCGGCCTCGAGCCGGCCAACTACAACGGCGGCGGGCAGATCGTCGTCGCCGGCGCGGTCGACGCGCTCGAGGCGCTCAAGGCGGAGCCGCTCCGCGGGACCCGCGTGATCCCCCTGCAGGTGGCCGGCGCCTTCCACACCCGCTACATGGCGCCCGCCCGCGACTCCCTCGCCGGCGTCGCCGCCGGGCTGACCCCCTCCGACCCGACGCTCCGGCTCTGGACGAACCGCGACGGGTCGGTCGTCGACTCCGGTGCCGCGTTCCTCGAGCTGCTCGTCGGCCAGGTCGCCTCCCCCGTCCGCTGGGACCTCTGCATGGCGGCCTTCGCCGACGCGGGCGTCACCGGGATCATCGAGCTGGCACCCGCCGGCGCGCTGGTCGGCCTCGCCAAGCGCGGCCTCAAGGGCATGCCGAGCATCGCCATCACGACCCCCGACGACGTGGACGCCGCCCGCGCCTTCCTCGACGAGCACGCCGCCTAGCAGGAGAGACCCCATGACGACCCCTTCCCTCACCCAGTCCAGCGGCAGCGCCTACACCCGGATCCTCGGCATCGGCGCGGCCCGCGGCGACCTCGTCGTCCCGAACGACGACCTGATCGAGCCGATCAACTCCTCCGACGAGTGGATCCGCCAGCGCACCGGCATCATCGAGCGCCGCAGGGCCTCCGCCGACATCCACGCGGTCGACCTCGCGACCACCGCCTCCCTCGAGGCGATCGAGAAGGCGGGCATCCGCCCGGACCAGATCGGCGTCGTGCTCGTCTCCACGATCAGCAACACCGTGCAGACCCCGTCGCTGGCTGCGCTCCTCGCGGACCGCATCGGGGCGAACCCCGCCCCGGCGTACGACATCTCGGCCGCCTGCGCCGGCTACACCTACGGCATCGCCCAGGCCGATTCCTTCATCCGCTCCGGCCTGGCCGAGTACGTGCTCGTCGTCGGAGCCGAGAAGCTGTCCGAGCTGGTCAAGTCGACCGACCGCAGCATCTCCTTCCTCCTGGGCGACGGCGCGGGCGCCGCGGTCGTCGGCCCCAGCGACACCGCCGGCATCTCGAAGACCGTCTGGGGATCCGACGGCTCCAAGTGGGACACCGTCGGCATGGACAACCCGCTCGCGGCCTACCGCGACGGCACCGCCGAATGGCCCACCCTCCGCCAGGACGGCCCGTCGGTCTTCCGCTGGGCGGTCTGGGAGATGGCCAAGGTCGCCAAGCAGGCGCTCGCGGAGGCGGGCGTCCAGCCCGAGGACCTCGCCGCGTTCATCCCCCACCAGGCGAACATGCGCATCATCGACGAGCTCGCGAAGCAGTTGAAGCTCCCCGAGACCGTCGCTATCGGCCGCGACATCGAGACCACCGGCAACACCTCCGCCGCGTCGATCCCGCTCGCCACCCACCGCCTGCTCGAGGAGCACCCGGAGCTGCACGGCGGACTCGCGCTGCAGATCGGCTTCGGCGCCGGACTGGTGTTCGGCGCGCAGGTCGTGGTGCTCCCGTGACCGGCGCGACCCCACCCCTAAACTGACCTACGGTCACTGACGAACACCCGAAGAACCCCCAAGGAGAGAACCATGGCACTGTCCAACGAAGAAGTCCTCGCCGGCCTGGCCGAGCTTGTCAACGACGAGACGGGCATCGCCACCGACTCCGTCGAGATGGACAAGTCGTTCACCGACGACCTCGACATCGACTCCATCTCGATGATGACCATCGTCGTCAACGCCGAGGAGAAGTTCGACGTGAAGATCCCCGACGACGAGGTCAAGAACCTCAAGACGGTCGGCGACGCGGTCCGCTTCATCGTCAAGGCGTCCGAGTAGTCGTCGCCCGCGCACCCCGTCCTCGTGGCGGACACCCCGGCCGGCGATCGTCGGCCGGGGTGAGCCCGGCACCCACCCACACGGAACAGAGAAGCTCGTCATGACCAAGAAGATCGTCGTCACCGGAATCGGTGCCAGCACTCCCCTCGGCGGGACCGCCCGGGAGTCCTGGAACGCACTCCTCGCCGGCGAATCAGGCGTCCGCTCCCTCGAGCAGGACTGGGTCGCCCAGTACGACATCCCGGTCACCTTCGCCGCCCAGGCCAAGGTCCGCCCGGAGGAGGTGCTCTCCCGCCCGGAGGCGAAGCGCCTCGACCCCTCCAGCCAGTTCGCGCTCATCTCGGCCCGCGAGGCCTGGGCCGACTCCGGCATCACCGACGTCGACCCGCTCCGCGTGGGCGTCGACTACTCGACCGGCATCGGCGGCCTCTGGACCCTCGTCGACGCGTGGGACACCCTCCGCGAGCGCGGTCCCCGCCGGGTCCTCCCGATGACCATCCCGATGCTCATGCCCAACGCGGCCGCCGCCGCGATCAGCATGGCCATCCCCTCCCGCGCCTACGCCCGCACCGACGTGTCGGCCTGCGCCTCCAGCACCGAGGCCCTCGCGAACGCCTACGAGCACATGCAGCTCGGCCTCGCCGACGTGGTCGTCGCCGGCGGCACGGAGTCGGTCGTCCACCCGCTCCCGATCGCCGCCTTCGCGTCGATGCAGGCCCTCTCGCGCCGCAACGACGACCCGGCGACCGCCTCGCGCCCCTACGACGTCTCCCGCGACGGCTTCGTCCTCGGAGAAGGCGCCGCGACGCTCATCCTCGAGACCGAGGAGCACGCCCTCGCCCGCGGAGCCCGCATCTACGCGGAGCTCGCCGGCGGCGCCGTCACCAGCGACTCGTACCACATCACGGCGCCGGACCCCGAGGGCTCCGCCGCCGCCCGCGCCATGATCGGCGCCCTCGAGCAGGCCGGAGCCGCGCTCACCGACGTCACCCACGTCAACGCCCACGCGACGAGCACCCCGGTCGGCGACATCGCCGAGTACCGCGCCCTGCTGCGCGTCTTCGGCGACCACCTCCCGAACATCGCCGTCTCCGCGACCAAGGCGTCCACCGGCCACCTCCTCGGCGGCACCGGCGCGCTCGAGGCCATCTTCACCGTGCTCGCCCTCCACGTGCGCACCGCACCCCCCACCATCAACCTCTTCGAGCAGGACCCCCAGATCCCCCTCGACGTCGTCACCAGCCCCCGCGCCCTCGGCGACGGACCGCTGGTCGCCATCTCGAACTCGTTCGGGTTCGGGGGGCACAATGCTGTTGCCGCTTTCCGGACGGTGTAGCGGGGCGTAGCCCCGCTCCACCGTGCAGAAAGCGGGCTGCGCCGCTCCTTGCGCGGCGCAGGCGCGTCCGCTGGGGAGGGGGGCGGGGTTCCCGAGGGCCGGTGCGGTGCGGCGACGGTGATCCGCTGGAACGCGGATCCCCGGATACGCCTCGTGCCGCGAGGGAGCTGCGCCGCCGTCTGGTGCGGGCTGGTGAGCACGCGGTGCTGGTGGGGGCGCGGGCTTCGCCGCGACTCGGGTCGGATGATCGGATCAACGAAGCTGTCCGGGTGGGAGCGCGGGCTTCGCCGCGACTCGCGTCGGATACTCCGATCGCGGAAGCTGTCCGGGTGGGAGCGCGGGCTTCGCCGCGGCTCGGGTAGAAAGCTTCGGTTCAAGCAGCTGTGCTCGAGGGGAGCGCGGGCTTCGCCGCGACTCGGGTCGGATGCTCGGATCAGGGCGGCTTCGCTCGTGGGGAGCGTGCGACTCGCCAATACTCGGACCGTCGGTGTCGTGCGCGACAGAGGTGCGGGCGGCTCCACGAGTCTTCCGACGCCCTCCGCCGGAACGCGGTGCTCCGCCGACCGTCTGGTCGACGTGCCAGCGAGCGGCAACCGTGAGGCGACGACGCGACTTCGAGGCGGACCTCTGCCGGAACGGGGGTCCGCTGGCCGCCTGGTTCAGGGGTGCGGGAGCGAGCGGCCCCCGCGAGGCGTATCCGCCGATCCGCGTGCCAGCGGATCGGCGTCGCCGGACGCCGGCCGCTCCACGGAACCCGACCACCCGACCGAGCCGACTGCGCGACGCCGCGCGAGGAGCGGCGTCGAATGAGCTCAGCCGACCCCGTGCATCCAGACGACGGGGGCGAAGTCGCCGCCGTAGCGGAAGGGCTCGAGCTCGTCCTCCCAGGCCTGGCCGAGGGCGAGGCGCAACTCGCGGTGCAGCTCGATGGGGTCGGCGCCGGCGAGCTCCATGGCGGAGCGGATGCGGTCCTCGGGCACGACGGTGTTGCCCGCGCTGTCGGTCTGGGCGTAGAAGATTCCGAGCTCGGGCGTGTGCATCCAGCGGCCGCCGTCGACGCCGGGCGAGGGCTCCTCGGTGACCTCGTAGCGGACATCGGCCCAGCCGCGGAGAGCGGACGCGACGACGGCACCGGTTCCGACCGGGCCCTCCCAGGCGAACTCGGCGCGCAGTGTGCTGCGGAGCACGGGCTGCTCGATCCAGGCGAAGTTCACGGCACGACCAAGGGCGCGACCTGTCCCCCACTCGAGGTGGGGGCAGAGCGCGCGGGGGGCGGAGTGCACGAAGAGCACACCCCGAGTCTGCTGCGCCACCATGGTGTCCTCCGTTCGTCCCGGTGCGTCTTCCCCAACGACCCGGACCACGGAACACTCTGCGGTGCGCCTTCTTCGATTATGACGGTGGACGTGCCACCACGCCCGATCATGCAGGAGCGGCGGACCTCCGTCAAGGCGGCTCGCCGCGCCTGCTCGACCGGCCGGGGGCGGCTCCTGCCTATACTCAGGTCGTCCGCGCCGCCGGACGCCGCACACCGCCAGACGCCCGCCGGGAGGAGCACCGTGTCCGTCCGCGACGGCCTGCTCGCCCTGCTCACGCTCGGCCCCGCCTACGGCCTCCAGCTGCACGCCGAGCTCCTCGACCGTGCCGCGCACCGGCCCCGGGTCAACGTCGGCCAGATCTACTCGACGCTCGAGCGCCTGCGCGAGCGGGGTCTCGTCGTCTCGGCCGGGTCCACCGACGACGGCCTCCCCCTGCACGCGCTCACCAGCGAGGGCCGCGCGGAGGCGGCCGCCTGGCTGACGGGTGACGGAGCGTCCCCGGAGGAGGACTGGGACGACGTCCTCGACCGCGTGCTGCTGGCCTCGAGCCTGTCCGGCGCCGACCTCGCCGCCGTCCTCGACGCGTACGAGAGCTCGCTGCCCGCCACCGCCGACGAGCAGGCGGAAGAGGAGGACGCGCACCCGCAGCGCCGCCTCGCCGCGATCGCCGCCGGCGTGCGGGAGGAGGCCCTGCGGCGCCTCCTCGAGGCCGCCCGCGACGAGCTCACGGGCGACGGGCCGGGACGGGGCGTCCGCGGATACGCTCTCGAGCGTCCCCGCCGGGGCCGTCGAGCCTCGAGCTAGGACGAGACAGGCGCGGGTGCCGTCGCCTAGGGTGGTTCGCATGTCCCGCACCCCCCTCGGTCTCCGCGTCCCCTCCCGGGCGCGCCGGCGCCTCGTCGCCGCCGGAGCGGGCACGGTCCTCGTCCTGTGCGCCGCCCTCGCCGCCCCGCTCTCCGCGTCCGCCGCCTACGACCCGTCCGACTACCCCTCGTGGTCCGATGTCGAGGCCGCGAAGTCGAGCGAGAGCGCCACCGCCGCCGAGGTCGACCGCATCACCGCCTTCCTCGCCGACCTGCGCGACCAGGCCGCCGCCCTCACCGACGCCGCCATCAGCCGGGCCGCCGAGGCGGACGCCGCGCAGAGCGCTCTCGACGAGGCGACCCAGCGCGTGAGCGCCCTGGAGGAGCGCGCCTCCGCCGCCCGCTCGGACGCCGACGCAGCGAAGGAGCAGGCCGGCCGTCTCGCCGCGCAGCTCTACCGCAACGGCGGGACCGATGCGACGCTCAACCTCCTCATCGGCGGCGACGAGTCGAGCGAGCTGCTCTACCGCCTCGGCACCATGACGCAGCTCACCCAGCAGACCAGCCGGCTCCAGACCGCGGCGCAGTCGACCGAGAACCAGGCCGTCTCCCTCGCCGCTCAGGCCGAGCAGGCCCGGGGCGAGCGCGTCTCCCTCGCCACCGCCGCGGCCGACGCGCTCTCGGTCGCCCGCTCCGCTCAGGCCGAGGCCGACGCCAAGGTCGCCGACCAGGAGAAGTACAGCCAGGAGCTCTACACCCAGCTCGCCTCGCTCAAGAACACCACCGCCGAGATCGAGCGGGAGTACGCCGACGGCCAGGACGCGAAGTCGGCGTTCGAGGAGCAGCAGCGCCTCTCCCGCCTCGCCGCCGAGGCCGAGGCCGCCCGCCAGCGCGCCGCGTCGGCTCCCGCCGCGGCCGCTGCTCCGGCAGCGCCCTCCAACAGCGGAGGTGGCGGAGGCGGCCCGGTCGAACTCGGCGACGACGACCCGACCGGCGCGCGCAACAGCTCCGCCAAGACCATCGCCGCCCTCGGCACCTACGCCGGACGCACGGACGGCCTCTCCCCCGCGCAGGCCCAGGCCTACGCCCGCACCGCTGTCGGCCGCTTCGGCTGGGGCGCCGACCAGGTCGACCGGTGCCTCATCCCGCTGTGGAACGGCGAGTCGGGGTGGCGCTGGAACGCGCTGAACCGCTCCTCCGGCGCCTACGGCATCCCGCAGGCCCTCCCGGCGAGCAAGATGGCCAACTCGGGAGCCGACTACCAGACGAACGCGGCGACGCAGGTCGACTGGGGGCTCTCGTACATCAAGAGCGCCTACGGCTCGCCCTGCAACGCGTGGTCGAGCTGGAACAACCGCTCGCCGCACTGGTACTGATCCCGCGTCTCACTTCGCCTGGTCGTAGGAGTCGACGACGGCGACGGTGACCGGGAAGTCGACCTCGCCCTCTCCGAAGAGCGAGCGTCCGGCGCGCACCGCCGCCTCGCGGACGATCGCGGCGACCCGCTCGCCGACGTCGGCGGGAGCGTGCACGATCACCTCGTCGTGCAGGAAGTAGACGAGGTGCGCCCGGCCGACCGTGCCACCCTCGGCGCGCAGTCGCGCCCGCAGCTCGCCCATCCAGCAGAGCGCCCACTCGGCCGCGGTCCCCTGCACCACGAAGTTGCGGGTGAAGCGTCCCCACTCGCGCGCTCGCGCCGCATCGGCCGAGAGCCCCTCGGGGCCCGGAGGCGAGCTGCGCCCGAGCCACGTCGAGACGCTCTCGCCGCGCTCCCCCGCCCGAGCCGCCGCCTCGACGTGCGCGACCGAGCGCGGGTAGGCACGGGCGAGCCTCGGGAGCAGCCGTCCGGCCTCCCCGCTCGTCGCCCCGTACATCGCCCCCAGCATCGCGACCTTCGCCCGCGGCCGGTCGGGGACCACGCCGGCGTCGACGATGCCCTGGTAGAGGTCGCGGCCCCGCCCGGCGGCGGCCATGGCCGAGTCGCCCGAGAGCGCGGCGAGGATGCGCGGCTCGAGCTGCGCGGCATCCGCGACCACGAGGCTCCAGCCCGGATCCGCGGTGACCGCGGCGCGGATCTGCCGCGGCAGCTGCAGCGCCCCTCCGCCCGAGGTCGCCCAGCGGCCGGTGACGACGCCGCCCACCACGTACTCCGGCCGGAACCGGCCGTCGCGCACCCACGCGTCGAGCCACGCCCAGCCGTTGGCGGTGAGCAGCCGGGAGAGCTTCTTGTACTCCAGGAGGGGCGGCACCGCGGGGTGCTCGAGGGACTGCAGCTCCCAGGAGCGCGTCGACTCGACCGGCAGCCCCGCGCGCCGCAGCGCCTTGAGGAGCTCGGCCGGCGAGTCGGGATTGAGCTCGGGCGCGCCGAGCTCGTCGCGCAGACGGACGGCCAGCGCCTCCAGCAGGGCCGGGCGGCCGCCGAAGAGCGGGCGGGGGCCGAGCATCCCGGTGAGCACCCGGTCGTGCACATCGGCGCGCCACGGCAGCCCCGCGTGGGCGATCTCGCGAGCGATCAGGGCGCCGACGGACTCGGCGGCGAGCAGCAGGCGGAGCCGGCCGGCCTCGGCGACGCCGGAGAGCGCCTCCTCCTGCCGGGCCAGCTCGAGGACGGGGTCGAGCTCGTCGGAGCCGCCCGCCGCCTCCTCGAACCCGATCAGCGTGTCCTGCGCGGCGGGGGCCGCGGCTCCCGCGTCCCACGGGTCGAGGGGCGAGCGCGCGAGAGCCGATGCGGCGGCGGAGACCGAGCGGCGGAGGATCGCGCGGGCCAGCCGGAGGTCGTGGCACCGGGCGACGACCACGCCGGCCGACAGCAGTGCGGGGTACCAGCGCGCGGTGTCGTCCCAGACCCAGCGCGGGCGCTCCGGCTCCCGCTCCCGGACGAACGCCGCCAGCTCGGCCGGGCCCCTGCCGCTCCCGGCCTCGGCGCCGCCGACGGGGTCGACCGCCCGCCACGCCCCCGTGGGGCCGCCGACGAGTGCGAGGAGCATCGGGCCATTCTCCCCCGTGGCGGACACGGAGGCCGCCGTCGCGGGGACGGCCGGGCCCCCTCTCGCTGAAGGAGTCACGGCGACGGCCGCGAGGGCGGGTAGCCGGGGAAGGGCTTCTCCTGCGCCGTCGGCGGCTGATGGGCCCACAGGGCGGCCGCGATGGTGTCCATCGAGCGGGAGTAGCCCACGAGCGTCCGCCTCTCCGGCTCCGCCGCCCAGGTCACCGCGCGGAACCAGGTCTCGCGGTACGGGCCGGTCTCGATGCGGCGCACCAGGCCGATCCGGCCGGTGCGCAGGGCGTCGACCATCACCCACTCGTCCTGCCCGCTGCTGCGCAGCATCTGGAGCGGACTCCACTCGATCATCGCGCCTCCCACCGGTCGATCCGCGGCCGTGGCGAGCACGAGCGCCGCGGCGTACACTCGCAGACTATCGAACACATGTTCGAACGGCCAACCGGGTCCGGCGAGTGAACGGGAGCACGACGATGGCGGTGATCGACGAGACGGCGCTGGTCTCGACCGACGGCGAGGGAGTGCCGATCGCGCTCGAGTGGCGGGGCGGGAGCTACCGGGTGACCGACCGGCCGACGGTGTGGACCTGCACGAGCGAGTGGTGGGCGCCCCTCGAGGGGTTCCCGCCGACGTTCGGGCGCACACCGGTGAGCATCGGCGGCTGGCGCTTCCAGGCGACAGACGTCGCGACCGGCGGAGCGTTCGTGCTCGACGTGGTCGCGTCGACGGAGCCGCAGTGGAGCGTGGTGCGGATCTACGAGTAGTGCCGGCGCGAGGCCGGTCGGGCGGCTACTTGTCGGCCGACCAGGGCGCCCGCGTCATGGCGATGAGAGCCGCGACTCCGGAGACGAGGCCGACACCGGCGATGGCGGACACGACGAGCCAGAGAACGAGTTCCATGCCACCAGTCTATCGAGCCCCGGAGCGGATCCTCTCCTCCCCGCTTCCATCCCCCGGCTGTGGAATAGCCTGGGCAGAGTGACCGACGCCCCCACCCGCGCGAGTGTCGGACTGCGCTCGGAGCGCGGCCCGATCCTGCTGTCCCTGATGATCTCGACCGCTCTGGTCGCCCTCGACGCCACGATCCTCTCGACGGCCGTGCCGTCCATCGTCGCCGACCTGGGGGGCTTCGAGCAGTTCCCCTGGCTGTTCTCGATCTACCTGCTGGCCCAGGCCGTCTCGGTCCCCCTCTACGGCAAGCTCGCCGACGTGATCGGGCGCAAGCCCATCATGCTGATCGGCATCGCCCTGTTCCTGGTCGGCTCGCTCCTGTGCGGCCTCGCCTGGAGCATGCCCGCGCTGATCGCGTTCCGAGCCCTGCAGGGCCTGGGGGCCGGAGCGATCCAGCCGATGGGCATCACCATCGCCGGCGACATCTACACGGTCGCCGAGCGTGCGAAGACCCAGGGCTACCTCGCGAGCGTCTGGGGCATCTCCTCGGTCGTCGGGCCGACCCTCGGCGGCGTGCTCTCGGACCTGGGCGCCTGGCGCGGCATCTTCCTCGTCAACATCCCCCTGTGCCTCCTGGCGGCGTTCCTCCTGATCCGCAGCTTCCGCGAGACCACGCGGGGCGAGAAGCAGCGGATCGACGTGGCGGGCGCCTCCGTGCTCGCCGTGGGCACCGCGCTGCTCATCCTCGGGCTGCTCGAGGGCGGCAGCGCCTGGCCGTGGCTCTCCCCCGCCGGAGTCGGCGTGTTCGTCGTCTCGGCCCTCGCGTTCGCCGGCTTCGTCGCGATCGAGCGGCGCGCGGCCGCCCCGGTGCTCCCCCTCTGGGTCCTCACGCGGCGCGTGCTGATCTCGACCAGCCTGGTCTCGGTGACCGTCGGCGCGATCACGCTCGGCGTCACCTCGTACTTCCCGACCTTCGCGCAGGGCGTGCTCGGCAGCTCCGCCCTCGGCGCGGGATTCGCCGTAGCGGCGATGACGCTCGGCTGGCCGGTCGCGGCGAGCCTGTCGGGCCGGCTCTACCTGCGCATCGGCTTCCGCAACACGGGCTTCCTCGGAGCGGGGCTCGTCGTGATCGGCACGGCGCTGACCGTCCTGCTCGGCGCCTCCTCGACGCTGTGGGAGATCGCCGGCTTCTGCGTGCTGATCGGCGCCGGCATGGGGCTCGTGGCGACTCCGACGCTGATCCGGGCGCAGTCGAGCGTCGACTGGAACGAGCGCGGAGTGGTCTCCTCGACCAACTTCTTCGCCCGGAACATCGGCAGCGCCGTCGCCGTGGCCGTGTTCGGCGCGATCGTGAACGCGAAGGCGGGCGGCGGCGTCCCCGCACCGGCGGACCTCGCCGAGGGCACCCGCTTCGTCTGCATCGCGCTCACGGTCCTCGCCGTGGGCATGCTCGCCGCGGTCTGGGCGATGCCGAAGGAGGGGCGCACCGCGCGCGGAGACGATCGGGCGGCGGAGGCCGAGCCCGACGCGGCCCGGCCGGACGCGGCCCAGCCCTAGCCGACAGGCGGCGCCGTCGGTTCTCGTCGTCAGCCGGAGCGGCGCGCCGCGGCCGTCGCTCGCAGGCGGTCGCGGTGGGTGCGGCGCACCCGGTGCGTCCAGCGCTGCAGGGACGACCCCATCCCGGGGTGCCGCGCCAGCGTGTGCAGAGCGCGGTCGAACCGGCGGAGCATGTCGGCGAAGGCGCCGAAGGGGCGGGCCGAGATGCCGACCTCGAGGTGGCGGTCGAGCACGATCCGGTGCCGGAGTCCCAGGTGCACGCTGATCTCGACGTCGTCGTGCACGTAGGCGTCGTGCCGGTGCATCTCCTCCGCGATCTCCTCCCACGCCGACCGGCGGACGGCGCAGTTGGAGCCGAAGAGCGGCCAGTTGGCCAGCGCCGACCCCATCAGCACGAAGTAGGCGTCCATGTAGGCGACCCGCGCGATCACCCGGGCGATCGGGCCGAGCTCGTCGAAGCGTCCGGGACCGGTCACCGCTCCGACCTCGGGATCGGCGAAGTGGCCGGCCAGGCGCGCCAGCCAGTCGGGTCCCGGGCGGGAGTCGGCGTCGAGCCGTGCGAGGACGTCGCCGTGCGCCTCGTCGAAGCCGTGCGCCGTGCTCGCCGGGATCCCGGCTCCGTCGTGCCGCACCACCCGCGCGCCCGCCGCTCGCGCGACGGCGGCGCTGTCGTCGGTGCTCCCGTCGTCGACGACGACGATCTCGAACGGAGCGAGCGTCTGCTCGCGGAGGAGCTCGAGCAGCTGCTCGAGGTGGCGGGCGTCGTCCTTCACGGGGACGACGACCGAGATGCGCCGGTGATCCATCCGCCCAGTCAACGCGATCGGGGCGCTCAGCGGGGACACCGCCACGCGTCTCGCGCGAGCCCGGACCTGTCAACCGGCTCCCGAGCGCGTCGGATCCCCTGATGGGATCGACCCGTGTCCGCCGGATCGGCGGCCCGATCGAGACAGGAGACGACATGACCCAGGGACCTCGAGACTTCCGGCCCACCCGTGCACTGGTGACCGCCTCGGACTCCGGCATCGGCCGGGCGACCGCGGTGGCACTGGCCGAGGCGGGCATGGACGTCGGCATCACCTGGCACAGCGACGAGGAGGGCGCGCAGGGCACGGCGGAGGAGGTGCGCTCCCTCGGCCGGCGCGCCGAGATCGCGCGCCTAGACACGACGGATCTGGAGGGCGCGGGCGACGTGAACGACGACCTCGCGGATCGACTGGGCGGGCTCGACGTCGCCGTCAGCAATGCGGGCGGAGGCGGGGGCGAGCCCTTCCTCGAGCAGAGCCTCGACAGCTGGCGCTCGACCGTCGCCCTGAACCTCGACGGAGCGTTCGTCTGCCTCCAGCGCGCCGCGCGGCGCATGGCGGCCCAGGGCACGGGCGGCAGGATCATCGCGGTCACCAGTGTCCACGAGCACCAGCCGCGGGTCGGCTCTGTCGCCTACACCGCTGCCAAGCACGGGCTGGGCGGCCTGCTGAAGGTGGCCGCACTCGAGCTCGGCTCCCTCGGCATCACCGTCAACGCCGTCGCCCCCGGGGAGATCGCCACGCCGATGAACGACGCCGAGGACGTGGACCCCGTCACGATCGACCGCCCCGGCATCCCCCTCGGCCGCCCCGGCGACGCCCGCGAGATTGCGGCGGTGGTCGCCTTCCTGGCCTCTCCCGCCGCCTCCTCCATCACCGGATCCTCGTACGTCGTGGACGGCGGGATGCTGCAGATGGGGCCGCAGGCCGGCTCCCACCTCCGGCAGGACGACTGGCGCGAGGCCTGAGCCGCCGACCACGGCGCCCGCCCGCCGGGTACTCTCGAAGAGGTGCTCCGGCGGGCGGGGCGCCTGCTCCGGGATGTAGGTGACGCACGTGTGGTTCCGGCGTCGACGCAGGTTCAAGATGGAGCCGTACGACCCCGATGAGAACCCGTCGCGCGAGCCCGCCTCCGTCGAGGAGGCCGCCGAGGAGGGCCTGATGCTCGCGCAGTACGCGAGCCGCATGGCCGTGAAGAACCGGGTGCTGATGGACGGCCTCGGCGCTGACGTCCCCTTCGACTCGGGCCGCTACTCCGTCGTCGCCGCGGAGGAGCTCGAGAAGCTGGCGCGCGAGTCCGAGGCGGCCGCCGAGCGCCTGCGCGGCATCGCCGCCGACGTGACCTCGGTGGGCGGCCGCTCCGACCACGTGCACGACTACCGCTCGGCCGACGTCGACAACCTCGACCACCGCGAGCGGCTCTCGCTCCTGGTCGCCGACTCCCTCCACAGGCGGGCGCAGGACGAGGAGTACCTCACGACGCTCGTCGACGACGCCCGTCAGGACGCGTGGCGCGAGCTCGCGCAGTCGATCGAGGAGACCCTCGACCGCACCTCGCGGATCGACCCGGACGACGAGGAGTACCGCCGCGACCGCTCGGTGCGGATGGCGCTCGTGGTCGTCGACGACCTGGTCAAGCTGGCGGAGGAGCGCGGCGTCAGCCTCGAGGACTGACGGGCTCGTCGTGGGACGCCGGGACGGGGCTCAGGCCCAGCCGGCGCGGAACGACTCGGTCGCCTCGGCGGAGCGCTCCCGGACCGACTCCAGCAGCTCCTCCATGGTGGAGCTGCGGAGGAACGCGAGGCGGTCGAGCTCGGTGACCGGTGCGACGCCGGCGAGCTGCCAGGCGTGCGCGGCCGGATCCTCGGCGAGCTCGACGACCGCGCCGTAGCGCTGCTCGACGAACTCGCTCGCGACCGCCAGTGCCGTGCGGACCGCCGACTCCGCCGCAGCCAGCGCGGGGGCGTGCTTCTCGTCCCACTCCAGATCGGGCAGCAGGCGGACCTCGGCGCGCGGGTACGGGTCGTCCTCGTACCAGCGGACGACCTCGAAGCGCTCCTCGCCCACGGAGTCGAGCGTGACGAACGACTCCGCCCCGTCGATGTTCAGGATGCGCGCGCGGGCGCCGACCGCGAACCGCTGGTCGCCGCCGCCCACCTCCTGGCCGCGCTCGATGAGCACGACGCCGAACGCGAGGGTCTCGTCCTCGAGGACGTCGCCGAGCATCCGCAGGTACCGCGGCTCGAACAGCCGGAGCGGGAGCGGCATGTGCGGCAGGAGCACGGAGCCGAGCGGGAACATCGGAAGATCAGGCACGGGTTCAGGCAATCACGTCGAGCGGAGAGCGGCCAGTACGGGCGCGGCGCGTCAGGACGTGCTAGCGCATCGAGCCACCGTGTCGTCCGCTCGCGGATGCTCGCCACGCCCCGGACGATCTCCGACGGCCCGCCCTCACCCGCGAGGCTCCCACTCAGACTGGGAGCATGGATCTCGCCGAACTCCGAGCCGTCGTCCGCGCGGACCTGGCCGCCAAGGGCCACGCCTCCGACCGGCTCACCGTCCTCGTCCTCCGACTCGGGCAGTACTCGAGCTCTCGGAGGACCCGGCTCCCCCTCCACCTCGTCTACCGCCTGGTCGATCTCGTCTGGACCCGCATGATCGTCGGAGCCGAGCTGCCGCCGGCCGCTCAGGTCGGGCCCGGCCTGCGGCTCCCCCACTGGGGCCGCGGCGTGATCCTGCACCCGCGCACGGTGATTGGAAGGAACGCGTTCATCTACCACGGCGTCACCATCGGCGAGTCGAAGGGTCGGACGCCCGTCATCGGCGACGACGTCTACATCGGCGCCCGCGCGACGATCGTCGGGGACGTGACCGTCGGCGACCGTGTGCGGGTCGGAGCCGGCGCCGTCGTCGTCCGCAACGTCGCCTCCGACTCGTCCGCGGTCGGCGTGCCGGCGAGGACCGCGTCGGCACCGTCCTGAGGCACGGCCCGTCGGCCTGACGGGGCCGGACCGCCCGCCCCGACGAGACCGACATCAGGTGGATGCCCGACCCGGCGCTGGAGAGAAGGAACCACCGCGGGTGGAGCGGAGTAGGGCGTACGGGACTTGAACCCGTGACCGACGGATTATGAGTCCGCTGCTCTGACCGGCTGAGCTAACGCCCCGCGGCGGCCGTCCGAGCGGCCGTCAGGTGGCGGCGGGTGCGGACGCTGCGTCGGAGACCGGATCGGCCACCGGCTCCCCACGATACAGGCTCTCGAAGGTGCTGATCGTGCGGTTGATGTCGTGCGCGGCGACGATTTGGAGGGAGGCGCGCTTCATCGCCTCGAGGTCCTCCTGGTCGGCCGTGAGCACGGCGGTGAGGCGGTCGGCGAGGGCCTCGGCGCTGCCCGGCGCGAAGAGGTAGCCGTTCTCGCCGTCGTGGACGAGGTGCGGGAGGGCCATCGCGTCGGCGGCGACGACGGGGAGGGCCGAGGCCATCGCCTCCATCGTCGCGATGCTCTGCAGCTCGGCGATGGACGGCATGGCGAACACGGTGGCGCGGGTGTACGCCTCCTTGAGCTCGGCGTCCGAGACGTAGCCCGTGAAGCGGACGCGGTCGGCGATGCCGAGGGTCGCGGCGAGCTGCTGGAGGTTGCGCATCTGGTCGCCGCCGCCGACGATCTCGAGCTTCGCGTCGAGCGCCGGGTCGAGCAGGGCGACGGCGCGGAGCAGGACGTCGATGTGCTTCTCGCCGGTCACGCGGCCGACGAAGAGGATCGAGTCGCCGGCGCGCGCCGAGAAGTCGGGCGTGTAGTTGTCGGCGTCGATGCCGCAGGAGATGGCGTGGACGCCCCGGAGGCCCGTGTACTTCTCGAGGAACTGCGCGGCCTTGCGGGTCGGCGTGGTGACCGCCTCCGCCCGGCCGAAGGTGCGGCGCGCGGCCCGCCACGCCATCGCCACGGCCTTGGCCTGCACGGCCTTCGGCAGGAGGGTGAACTCGAGCATGTTCTCGGGCATGAAGTGGTTCGTGCCGACGATGCGGATGCCGCGCTTGGCCGCCTCGATCCCGAGGCCGCGGCCGACGATGATGTGCGACTGGAAGTGCACGACGTCGGGCTTCACCTCGTCGAGGATGCGCGCGCTGTTCTGCCGGATGCGCCACGGCATCGCGAAGCGCAGCCAGTCGTGCGGGTACCAGCGCCAGCTGTAGAGCCGGTGCACGATGATCCGCTGGCCCTCGTGCGTCTCGACCCGGGTGCCGCTCCAGCCGTCGGCCGAGGGGGCGACGACGTGGACCTCGTGGCCGCGCTGCGCGAGACCGGCGGCGAGGCGCTCGGCGAACTTCGCGGCTCCGTTCACGTCGGGCGCGAAGGTGTCGCAGCCGATCACGACCGTCAGCGGTCGGGAGTCGGGCGATCCCGGTCGGGACGCGTCGCGGGGATCTGACACGGGAGGTCCTATCGGTGTCGTGCCGCTCGGGGAGAGAAGGGAGCGATCGGCGGAGGTCGGTCGGTTTCGTGGCTCTCGGCGCGGACCCATTGTAGGCAGAGGACTCCTCACCACTCGGGATCCCGCGCCGTCAGCGCGCCTGCGGGTGGTGCTTGGCGAGGAGGAAGACGCCGTAGATGGCGACGGCACCGGCCGCGATGAAGAGCGGGATCGCCCACGGGGCCGCGTACTGCGCCTCCCCGAGCACGACGATGCCGATCGCGACGGCGACCAACGGGTCGATGACGGTGAGGCCCGCGACGACGAGGTCCGGCGGGCCGGAGGAGTAGGCGTTCTGCACGAAGTACCCGCCGAGCGCGGTCGCGGCCAGGAGCGCCACGATGCAGACCACCGTCAGCGGGTCGAACTCGCCGTACTTGATGCGGTTGAGCACGACCTTCGCGAGAGTCGCGACGAAGCCGTAGACCACTCCGGCGCCCACGATGTAGAAGATCGCCTTCGCTCCGCGGCGGAAGACGCGGAAGGCGATGACGAAGACCGTGAGCACCACGGCGAGGATCACGAGGATCGTGATGAGCTCGGGCGTCTGGATGGACTTGTCGACCGCGTTGAACGCCGCCACGAGGACGAACGTGCCGACGCCTCCGACGCAGAGCACGATCGCCCGGATCGACGCCGCGTTCAGGCGCACCCGGCTGACCCGCGCGTTGACGACCGCGGTGATCACGAGCGCCACCGCTCCGAGCGGCTGCACCACGATGAGCGGGGAGAAGCCGAGGCTCGTCAGCTGGAAGACGATCGCGAGGCCGAGGAGCAGGGTGCCGATCACCCACGAGGGGCGCGAGAGCAGCGCGACCAGCTGGCCGCCGCTGAGCCCGGAGGAGCCGGAGCGCTTCGAGAACCGCTCCACCTTCGCCACTCCCCGGTGCTGGAACTGCGCGCCGAGGGAGAGGAACACCGCGCCCACGAGAGCGATCGGGATGCCGATGAACTTCGCCGGGTCGTTGAGGAGTTCGGCGAGATCGGCGGGCATGGGGTCGACCCTACCCAGAACGCCTCCGGGAGTCCTCCGACGCACGGGTGAGGGGCTGAGCCCAGCGGATGATCCTCGCGGACCCGGTCGACGGCCCCGCGGTACCCTGTCCCCATGGCCGTCCTCCCCATCCGCATCGCCGGCGACCCCGTCCTCCACTCCCCCGCCGCTCCCGTCACCGAGTTCGACGATGCGCTGCGCACCCTCGTCGCCGACATGTTCGAGACGATGGACATAGCCCCCGGAGTCGGTCTCGCCGGCCCGCAGGTCGGCGTCCCGCTGCGACTGTTCGTCTACGACTACGCCGACGACGACGGCACCCCCCGCCGCGGCGTCGCGATCAACCCCGAGCTGTTCGTCACGCCGACCCCGCTCGGCGAGGCGGACGAGGACACGGAGTCGGAGGGGTGCCTCTCCTTCCCCGGCGAGCGCTTCCCGCTCCGCCGCTCCGAGCGCGCGATCCTCCGCGCGGTCGACCTCGAGCAGGAGCCGTTCGAGATCGTCGCGGACGGCTGGTTCGCCCGCGTGTTCCAGCACGAGTTCGACCACCTCGACGGCGTGCTCTACATCGACCGTCTCGAGCACGACTACCACAAGCCGGTCGCGAAGATCACCCGCAAGCGCGGCTGGGGCGGCCCCGGCGTCTCGTGGCTGCCCGGCGTGGAGCACCTCGAGGACTGACTCAGGCCAGGTCGACCCCGTGCACGCCGTTGTGGTGGCGGATCACGGGGAACGAGGCGGTGACGCTCCGGCCGACGCCGGGCGTCCGCTTCTCGGTCACGTCACCGCCGAAGAGGGCGGCCCGCTCGCGCAGCTCGGCGAGCGCGGGGCTGTCGATGCGCTCGGTGAGCGAGCGCAGATCCGCCTCGAGAGCGCTGGCGTCCTGCTCCGCAGCGCCGTGCTGCTCGCGGTCGTCGTCGACCTCCACCCGGAGGCCGGTGGTCGTCCATCGGGAGCTGATGCGGACCTCGGTCCCCGCGCCGCCGGTCTCCAGCGCCGAGTCGAAGGCGTACTCGAGCACCCGGAGCACGGCCACCTCGGCGCCGTCCTGCAGCGGGAACGGCTCGCCGAACGACTCCTCGCGGACGCTCAGGCCTCGCTCGCGGGCGCCCTCGATCAGGGGGACGGAGCCGCCGGTGCGCGGCAGCTCCCCCGGATCGACGGAGGCGACGGTCGCGATGCGGCGCAGCTGCGCCAGCGAGGCCTCGGCCGCCCGCACGGCACGCTGCGCCGACCGCGCGGCTGCGGCGGGGTCGCGGTCGATCGTGAGCCTGACGCTCTCGGCCTCCTCGACGACGTGCGCGGCGCTGCGGACCGCGAGCTGCTCGAGCTCGCCGACGATGCGGAGCCTCGCCTCCTGCTCGCCGACCGCCAGCTCGAGGCGGACGACGCGCGCCGCCTCCTCCGCACGGCTCTCGGCGGCACGGCGCTCGGCGCCGACGGCGCGGCGCCACAGCACGACGACCGCGACCAGGGCGATCAGGGCGAGGACGAGGACGACTTCGAGCACGACGGCCTCCGGGGGGACGGGACGGGTTCGGCACAGGAGCGCCGGAGAGAGATCGTACCCGCGCCGCGGACAGCGGACCTGAGGCCGCGGAGGGGGTTGCGGAGCCGTACTCAGCCGTCGGAGCGAACGGAGCGGGTGACGGTGAAGCGGCGGTCGCGCGCCACCACCGTGGTCGGCCCGACCGCACGGCGCAGCTCGGCCGGATGCGCGAGGTGGGAGTTGAAGACCGTCCACAGCACGCCTCCGGGGCGCAGCACGCGGCCGGCCGCGCGCAGCATGCGCCGGGCGACGAGGTCGGTGACGGCTCCGTCGGAGTGGAACGGCGGATTGCAGAGCACGACGTCGACGGAGGACGCCTCCAGAGTCGAGGCGTTGTCGTCGCGGAGGACGCGGACGGCCAGCCCATTGGCCGCCGCGGTCGCCCGGGCGGACTCGACCGCGGCACGCGAGGTGTCCGTCGCGATCACGGCGAGGTCGGGGCGGGCCCGGGCCACCACGGCGGCGAGCACGCCGGTTCCGCAGCCGAGGTCGAGTGCGGTGCCCGCGGGGAGGGAGTCGAGATCGAGGGCGGCGAGGAGGGCGCGGGTGCCGAGGTCCAGTCGTGCACCTGCGAAGGCTCCCGGCAGTGCGACGACCTCGAGGTCGAGCTCGTCCAGACGGCGCCGCTCGGGCCCTGGCGCGGGCGGCTGGTCGGGGAGCGCGCCGCTCGCGAGCAGGGCGCGCGACTTCTGCCGGGCGAGGGAGACGTCGATCCGCTCGTAGCGCACGGCGAGCACGTCGTTCATCGTGCGGGTCATGTGCTTGATGCGGCCGGCGCCGATCAGGGTCGCCGCCGGGTTCGCGAGTGCGGTCCCGGCCGCGACGGCGGCCAGCGCGTCGAGCGAGCGCGGCAGGCGCAGGAGCACCGCGTCGGCGTCGCGGACGGCCTCCGCGACGGAGTCGACGATCTCGATCGGCGCGAGATCGACGCCCGACCCCCGCACCGTCTCGAGGTTCTGCGCGAGAGCGCGCTCGGCGGTGATCGAGTCCTGCACGACGCGTACGGCACGGCCGTCGGCGGCGAGGCCGAGGCTCAGTGCCCCGTAGGCGTCCCCGATCACGGCGAGGCGGCCGCGATCGGCGGCGAGGTCGAGCAGCAGGCGGTCGCTGGCGTCGACGGCGACGAGATCCGGCGCCTCGACGTCGGGGCGGCGGCGCAGGAGAGCGAGCACGTCCTCGCGCATCGCCCCTCCGATCGTCGGTCCGAGCGGGTGGGCCCTCGAGGGCGACCGCTCGCGGGCACGAAAAAAGGGCCCGAGAGTGGAGTCCCGGACCCTTCGCTCCCCGACTTGGACTCGAACCAAGAACCTACCGGTTAACAGCCGATTGCTCTGCCAATTGAGCTATCGAGGATCATCCGACCACCCGGAGGCGATCAGCGCGGTACTACTTTAGCAAACTCTCCGCGAACGCAAAATCGGGCGCGCACTCAGTAGCCGGAGCCCGGGTCGACGCGGCCGACGAACGGCCCGCCGGCGGCACAGGCGGCCACGTTGGCGCGCACGCGCTCGGCCAGGAGCGGCGCGGTGATCTCGGGGGTGTCCGCGCTGTGGGGCGTGATCAGGCACCGGGGCTCGCTCCAGAGCGGATGCCCGTCCGGCAGCGGCTCGGGGTCCGTCACGTCGAGCGCGGCGCCCGCGAGACGGCCTTCGGCGAGGGCCGCGACGAGCGCGTCCGTGTCGACGAGGCTCCCCCGGGCGACGTTGACGAGCGCGGCGTGGGCGGGGAGCCGCGCGAGCAGACCCGCGTCGACCATCCGCTCCGTGCCCGCGGTGGCGGCGGCGGCCAGGACCAGCACGTCGGCGTCCGCCGCGGCCTCGGCGAGCCGCGACGCCGGCAGGGTGCGGGCGGCGCCCTCCACCGGCTCGTCTCCGCGGCGGACGATCGTCACCTGGCAGTCGAAGACGGCGAGCAGCCGCAGGAGCTCGCGAGCGATCCCTCCTGCTCCGACGATCACCACGGAGGCGCGGTGCAGCGTGACCGCCTTCTTCGGCCCCCACGACACGGCGCGCGCCCGCTCCGGCAGCGAGCGCAGGAGGGCGAGCACCAGCGCGAGCGCGTGCTCGGCCACCGGCTCCGCGTAGGCGCCCTTGGCGCTGGTCCAGACGACGTCCGCGCGGGACGCGGCGAGCACGGGCGCGAAGACGTCGACGCCGGCCCAGGGCAGCTGCACCCAGCGGATCGACGGGTGCTCCTCCAGCACAGCGGCCAGCTCGTCCGTGCGGCCGTAGGACAGCCAGAGCAGCGCGTCCGGACTCTCGTCGAGTCCGACGACCACTCCACCGCCCGACTCCACCGCCTCGGCGAACACCGGCTTCGGCCGCGGGAGCACCGCGACGCGCGGGACGGTCACTGGTCGGCCGCCTCGACGCGCTGCGCTCGGGAGGCGTCGAAGCGCTCGTACTCGGCGAAGGCCGCTCCGAGCTCGCGCACGTAGGGGTGCCGGGCCTCGATCAGAACCTCCAGCAGCGGCCCGTACGCGACGACCTCGCCGCCGACGAGCACGGCGATCCGGTCGGTCGCCCGGCTCAGCACGTCGATGTCGTGGCTGACCACGACGGCGGCGAAGCCCTCCCGGCGCCGCAGGTCGGCGAGGAGGTCCACGATCGACTCGCGCACCGTCGCGTCGATGCCCGAGGTCGGCTCGTCGGCGATCAGCACCTTCGGCCCGAGCACGAGCGAGCGGGCCACAGCCACGCGCTGGCGCTGGCCGCTGGAGAGCTCGTAGGGGTAGCGGTCGAGCAGGAACAGCGGCAGGTGCACGGAGTCGAGCAGCGTCGCCACCCGCACCGCCGCGGCCTTCGGGTCGTAGTGGCGGTCGCGGAGGAAGATCGGCTCGGCGATCAGCTCCGAGACGGTCAGCTCGGGGCGGAGGGCCGCACCGGCGTCCTGCGCGAGATGCGCGACGTCGACGGTGAAGCGCTTGAGCTCGCGGGCGGGGAGCGAGCGGAGGCGGTGCCCCGCGACCGTCGCGTCCCCTCCGATGATCACCGGACGCGTGCGGCCGCCGTCGTGCCCCAGGCCGTCGCCGCCGAGCAAGCGCGCGAGCGTGGACTTGCCCGAGCCGCTGCCGCCGAGGATCCCGAGCACCTCCCCCGGCTCCACGCGGAGGCTCACTCCCCGCAGTGCCGTCCACCGTCGGCTGATGCCGCGCGGCGGGTACTCGACGCTGAGGTCGTCGACGACGATGGGGGCCTGATCCTCGGCGGTCCGGCTCACGCCCGGCGCTCCGCCTCGACGATGCTGCGCAGGAGCTCGCGCCTCGAGGCCTGCTCGACCGGGTCGGGCACGGGCAGGGAGGCGAGCAGGCGCTGCGTGTAGGGGTGCTTCGGCGCAGCGAGCACCTCGGCCCCCGTCCCCTCCTCGACCAGCTCGCCGCGGTAGAGCACCGCGATGCGGTCGGCGAGCAGGTCGACCACGGCGAGGTCGTGGCTGATGAACAGGGAGGCGAAGCCGAACTCGCGCTGCAGCTCGGCGAACAGCTCGAGCACGCGGGCCTGCACCGACACGTCGAGCGCCGAGGTGGGCTCGTCGGCGATCAGCAGCTTCGGCTCGAGGGCGAGGGCCCGGGCGAGGCTGGCGCGCTGGCGCTGGCCGCCGGAGAGCTCGTGCGGGTAGCGGTCGCCGTAGGAGCGGGGCAGCTGCACCGCCTCCAGGAGCTCGTCGACGCGCGAGCGCGCCCCGGCGGCGTCGCCGGCCCGTCCGTGCACGATCAGCGGCTCGGCGACGCACTCCGCGATGGTGAGCAGCGGGTTGAAGCTCGACGCCGGGTCCTGGAACACGAAGCCGATGTCGCCGCGGACCGGCCGGAAGGCTCGCTCGCGGATGCCGCGCATCTCCTTGCCGAGGACCTTCAGCGACCCGCCGGTCACCGGCGTCAGGCCCGCGATGGCGCGCCCGATGGTTGTCTTGCCCGAGCCGCTCTCGCCGACGAGGCCGAGCACCTCGCCCGCGCGGATGCGCAGCGAGACGCCGTCGACCGCGACGAAGCCGGGACGGCCGAGCCGGCCGGGGTACTGGATCCGCAGGCCCTCGGCGGCGACGAGCGTCTCGGCCTCGGGGGCCTCGGCGCGCTCGACGGCGCGGACGCGGGCGCGCTCGACGCCCTGGCCCACGTGCGGGACGGCGGCGAGGAGCTTCCTCGTGTACTCGGCCTTCGGCGCCGAGAACAGCTCGGAGACCGTCGCCTCCTCGACCAGTTCGCCCTGGTACATCACGGCGACGCGGTCGGCCAGATCGGCGACGACGCCCATGTTGTGGGTGATCAGCACGATCGAGGTGCCGAACTCGTCGCGGCACCGGCGGAGCAGGTCGAGGATCTCGGCCTGCACGGTCACGTCGAGCGCGGTGGTCGGCTCGTCCGCGACGATCAGGCCGGGATCCAGAACCAGGGCCATCGCGATGACGACGCGCTGCTTCTGGCCGCCCGAGAACTGGTGCGGATAGTAGTCGACCCGCTTCTCCGGCTCCGGGATGCCGACGGTGCGGAGGACGTCGATCGCGCGCTTGCGCGCCTCCTTCTTCGAGACGGAGCCGTGAGCGCGCAGTCCCTCCGCGATCTGCCAGCCCACCGTGAAGACCGGGTTGAGGGCGGTGCCCGGCTCCTGGAAGACCATGGCGACGTCGGTGCCGCGCAGCTCCCGGAGGCGGGCCTTCGGCACGGAGACGACGTCGGTCGCCGCGCTGCCGTCCTTCTTCGAGAGCAGGACCACTCCGGAGGCGCTGGCCGTCTCGGGCAGGAGGCCGAGGATGGTCTTCGCGGTCACGGTCTTGCCGCTGCCGGACTCGCCGACGATCGCCAGGACCTCGCCGCGCTCGACGCGCAGGCTCACCCCGGCGACGGCGCGGACGGCGCCGCGGTCGCTCGCGAAGGCGACCTCGAGGTCGGTGATGTCCACGATCGGACGCGCTGAGGCGTCCCGGACGATGCGCTGGTCGCTCATCGCGTCTCCTCCACTCCGGCGACGGGGTCGTGCCCCGGCGTCTCCAGGCCGTCGGCGGCGAGGACGCCGCCCGGCACGACGGACGTCGCGGCGACGTCGCCGGCACCGGCGGCCACCGCGCGCCGACCGCGCAGGCGCGGGTCGGCGAGGTCGTTCAGGCTCTCGCCCACGAGGGTGATGCCCAGCACCACGAGCACGATCGCCAGGCCCGGGAAGACCGAGGTCCACCAGATGCCGCTCGTGACGTCCGACAGCGCCTTGTTGAGGTCGTAGCCCCACTCCGCGGCCGACGTCGGCTCGATGCCGAAGCCGAGGAAGCCCAGGCCGGCGAGGGTCAGGATCGCCTCGGAGGAGTTCAGTGTGAAGATCAGCGGCAGCGTGCGCGTCGCGTTCCGCAGGACGTGGCGGAACATGATCCGGGGCGTCGACGCTCCGATGACCTTCGCCGACTCGACGAAGGCGTCGCCCTTGATCCGCACGGTCTCGGCCCGGATCACGCGGAAGTACTGCGGGATGTAGACCACGGTGATCGAGACCGCTGCGGCGAAGATGCCGGCCCAGAGGTTCGACTGCCCGCCGGAGATGACGATCGACATCACGATCGCCAGCAGCAGGGTCGGGAACGCGTAGATCGCGTCGCAGATCACGACGAGCACGCGGTCGGGCCAGCCGCCGAGGTAGCCGGAGACGAGGCCGAGGAAGACGCCGAGGAAGATCGACAGGACCACGGCGACGACGATCACGAGGAACGCGGTCTGCGCTCCCCAGATCACTCGCGAGAGGACGTCGTAGCCGCCGACGGTGGTGCCGAGCAGGTGCTCCGCGCTCGGCGGCTCCTGCGCGCCGAACGACTCGCCGCCCGAGCGCAGCTGCGAGTAGCCGTAGGGCGCGATCAGGGGCGCGAACAGGGCCACCAGCAGGAACGCGCCGGTGATGATCAGGCCGGTGACGAGCATCCCCCGCTGGAGGCCGACGCTCTGCCGGAGCTGGTGGACGACCGGCAGGCGGTCGACGAGGCGGCGGCGCGGACGCGCCGGGGAGGTGGTGCTCATGCTCAGTACCTCACTCGCGGGTCGATGAGCGCCGCGATGACGTCGACGATGAAGTTGGTCAGCGCCACGATGACGGCGAGCAGGGCGACGATGCCCTGCACGGCCACGAAGTCGCGGGCCTGGAGGTACTCGGCGAGCTGGAAGCCGAGGCCCTTCCACTCGAAGGTGGTCTCGGTGAGGACGGCGCCGCCGAGCAGCAGGGCGATCTGCAGGCCGATCACGGTGATGATCGGGATGAGCGCCGGCCGGTAGGCGTGGGTGCGGACGAGCCGGAACTCGCTGACGCCGCGCGAGCGCGCCGCGTCCACGTAATCGGTGCCGAGCGTGCCGATCACGTTGGTACGCACCAGGCGCAGGAAGATGCCCGCGGTGAGCAGGCCCAGCGCGACGGCGGGGAGCACCGCGTGCGAGAGCACGTCCGAGATCGCGGCCGGGTCGCCGGTCTGGATCGCGTCGATCAGATAGATGCCGGTCTTGTTCTCGAGGAACTGGAGCGAGAGCTCGGTGCTCGTCGAGGCGCGCCCGGCGACGGGGAACCACTTCAGCCAGACGGAGAACACCAGCTTCAGCAGCAGGCCCGCGAAGAACACCGGGGTCGCGTAGCAGAGGATCGCGAAGATGCGCAGCACCGCGTCGGGCGTGCGGTCGCGGTGGTAGGCGGCGAGCATCCCGAGCGGGATGCCGACCAGGAACGCCACGATCAGGGCGTAGAAGGCGAGCTCGACCGTCGCAGCGCCGTAGGTGAGGAGCACCTCGGTGACGGGGCGGTTGTCGCTCAGGGTGGTGCCGAAGTCGCCGGTCAGCAGCTTGCCGAGGTACTCGAGGTACTGCACGATCAGCGGCCGGTCGTAGCCGGCGGCGGCTACGCGCTCGGCGAGCTGGTCCGCGGTCAGGCGGCCGCCGAGGGCCGCCGTGATCGGGTCGCCCGTGGAGCGCATGAGGAGGAACACCAGCGTCACGAGGATGAAGACGGTGGGGATGATGAGCAGGAAGCGGACGAGCAGGTAGCGCCCGAGTCCGCCCCCGGAGCCGCGCGGTCGCCGGGTGGGCGCCGTCGCCGCAGCCGTCGTGGCTGTCGTCACGTGATGCCTTTCGTGGAGAACGGCCGGCGCCTCCTGTCGGGGAGGCGCCGGCCGCGAGGGGGGTGGATCAGCCCTTGCTGAGTGCCGCGTAGCGGAACTTGAACGAGGCGTCGAGGGTGTCCTCGGCTCCGCTCACGGTGCTGCCGACGACCGCGACCTGCGAGCCCTGCAGGTAGGGGACGGTCGAGAGCTGCGCCGCGACCTTCTCCTGGATCTGCTCGATCAGCGCGGTGCGCGCGTCGGCGTCGGTGGTCGAGACCTGCTGCGCGATCAGGCTCTGCACCTCGGCGTCGTCGAAGTGGTTCGCGAGGAAGTTCTCCTTGATGAAGAACGGCGAGAGGTAGTTGTCGGCGTCGGAGTAGTCGGGGAACCAGCCGAGCTGGTACGCCGGGTAGACGTCGCTCGAGCGGTCCTTCGAGTACTGCACCCACTCCGTGGTCTGCAGGTTCACGGTGAAGAGGCCGGTCGACTCCAGCTGGTCCTTGATCAGCGCGTACTCGTCGCCCGAGGACGGACCGTAGTGGTCGTTCGAGTACTGCAGGTTCAGGGTGACCGGAGCGGTGACGCCGGCGGCCTCGAGGGTCGCCTTCGCCTTGTCCGCGTCGGGCGCGCCGTTGCCGTCGCCGTAGAGCGACTTGAGCGGCTCGACCGCGCCGGTCAGGCCGGCGGGGACGTAGGAGTAGAGGGGGGTGTAGGTGCCCTTGTAGACCTGGTCGGCGATCTCGTCGCGGTCGATCAGGTCGGCGACGGCCTGGCGCACGGCGAGGGCCTTGGCGCTGTCGGCCTCGCCGGTCGTCGCACCGAAGGGCTGGGTGTCGAAGTTGAAGACGATGTAGCGGATCTCGCCGCCGGGGCCGTCCACGACCTTGACCGTGTCGTTGCCGCGGAGGTCGTCGATGTCCGTCGCCGAGAGGCTGCGGAACGCGACGTCGATGTTCCCCTCCTGGATGTCCAGCTTGAGGTTGGACGAGTCCGCGTAGTACTTGACGTTGACGGTGTCCGTCTTCGCCTCGCCGAGAACGCCCTGGTAGTCCGGGTAGGCCTTGTACTGGATGAGGTTGTTCACGTCGTAGTTCGCGATCGTGTACTGGCCGGCGAAGGCGTCGCCCGAGACGATGTCGGCGTCCGCGGTCAGCTCGTCGGCCGAGAAGACCTCCTCGTCCACGATCGGGCCGGCGGGGCTCGAGAGGATCTGCGGGAAGGTCTGGTCGTTCTCGGACTTCAGCGTGAAGACCACGGTCGTGTCGTCCGGAGCCGCGACGCTGTCGAGGTTCGCCAGGAGCGAGGAAGGGCCGTTCTCGGCCGCGATGCCGACCTGGCGGTCGAAGGAGAACTTCACGTCGGAGGAGGTGAGGTCGTGGCCGTTGGCCCACTTCAGTCCCTCCTTCAGCTTCACGGTGTACTCCGTGGGAGCGGTGAACTCCGCCGACTCGGCGATGTCGGGCTCGACGTCCGGGCTGCCGTAGGGGGTGTTCATCAGGAACGGGAACACCTGGTTCATCACGGCGAACGAGCCGTTGTCGTAGGAGCCCGCGGGGTCGAGCGTCGTGATCTTGTCGGTGGTGCCGATGGTCAGGGCCCCTCCGGCGCTTCCGCCGGACGAGTCGTTCCCGCCGGCGGCGCAGCCCGTCAGCACGAGCGCGACCGCGGCGAAGCCTGCGGCGGCGGCCAGTGCACGGGTGCCGCGAGTGGATGCGGAATTCATCTCCGTCTGCCTCTTCCTGTCAAGGATGGGATGCGGGCGCGCTCCGGGCGCGCGGACTCTCGGCACACAGATCTCCTGTGGGCTGTGGCGTCACGACACTGGACGCCCGCATTGCTGTTCCTCATAGGTAACACAGTTGGAAGCGCTCTCCGAACCGGCACGGGCGTGCGGCCCATTTCTTCACACGACCGCAACACGCTCACTCCGTGCGCAGCGCCCGCTTCTCGCGCTCGAGCTCGACCAGGCGCACCTGCACCGCGCGCGCCATCACCGGATCGGCGGACGCGCGCTGGAGCGCCCCGCGCAGCTCGGCGATCTCGCGGAGCAGGTCGCGCTCGATGAGCGAGATCGCCACGTCGCGGGAGTAGCGGGCGAGCCCCTCCTCATCGGCGGCCGGGATCGGCGCCACCGCGAGCTGGCGCACCAGCGAGGCGAAGGGACCGGGGACGTCGTCGGCGACGTGCTCGACCCAGTCGCGGTCCTCCGCCCGCTCGAGGTTCGCGACCACGGCGTCGCGGACCACGCGGAGGGTCTCGTTGGTGACCGCCGCGTGCGCCGCCCGGGCCAGGAGCTCCGGACCCATCGCCTGGGGCAGCTGGAGCATCGCCATCAGCGCCTCCCGCTCGATGCGCGTGACGACGTCGACGGGGAGGTCGGCGATGCGCGCGCCGAGGGGCGCCTCGGCCGCGGGTGATCCGCCGCCGCCCCGGCCGCCCTGCTGGTCGCGGCCGTCGGGTCCGGAGGAGCGGGGCCGGGATCCGGCGGAGCGCACGGAGGAGTTGACCTCGGCCATGTCCAGGCCGAGCATCCGGGCGAGCTCGCGGGAGTAGCCGGGCCGCAGCGCCGGGTCGCGGATCTCGGCGACGACCGGGGCGGCCGCGCGCAGGGCCGCGATCCGGCCCTCGACCGTCTCGAGGTCGTAGCGGTCCAGCAGCTGCCGGATCACGAACTCGAACATCGGCTTCTTGTCGTCGATGAGGCGGCGGACGGCGTCGTCTCCGCGGTTCAGGCGGAGGTCGCAGGGGTCCAGGCCCTCGGGCGCGACGGCGACGAAGGTCTGCGCGGCGAAGCGGTGCTCCTCCTGGAACGCGCGCATCGCCGCCTTCTGGCCCGCCGCGTCGGGGTCGAAGGTGAAGACGACCTCGCCGACGCCGCTGTCGTCACCCAGCACCCGGCGCAGCACCTTGATGTGGTCGACGCCGAAGGAGGTGCCGCAGGTGGCGACCGCGGTGGTGACGCCGGCGAGGTGGCAGGCCATGACGTCCGTGTAGCCCTCGACGACGACCACCCGGTGCCCGCGGGAGATGTCCCGCTTGGCGAGGTCGAGCCCGTAGAGCACCTGGGACTTGTGGTAGACGGGCGTCTCGGGGGTGTTGAGGTACTTGGGGCCCTTGTCCTCCTCGAGGAGGCGGCGGGCGCCGAAGCCGACGGTCTGGCCGGTCACGTCGCGGATCGGCCAGACGAGGCGGCCGCGGAAGCGGTCGTAGACGCCGCCGCGGTTGTTGCTGCTGACCAGGCCGGCCGTGGTCAGCTCCTCCTCCGAGAAGCCGCGGCGCTTGAGCGCGGTGGTGAGCCCGTCCCAGCCGTCGGGTGCGAAGCCGACGCCGAAGCGGTCGGCGGCGGCGCGGTCGAAGCCCCGCTCGCCGAGGAAGCGCCGACCGACGTCGGCGCCCGGGGTCGCGAGCTGCTCGCGGAAGTACTCCTCCGCGGCGTCGTTCGCGGCGAGGAGGCGCGCTCGCCCGCCGGTCTCGGGCGCGCGGCCGTCGCCGTCCTCGTACTGCAGCGGGAAGCCGATCCGCCCGGCGAGGCGCTCGACGGTCTCGCTGAACGAGCTGTGGTCCATCTTCATGACGAAGCTGTAGACGTCGCCCGACTCCTGGCAGCCGAAGCAGTGGTAGAAGCCGGCCTGCGGGCGGACGTGGAAGCTGGGGCTGCGCTCGTCGTGGAAGGGGCAGAGGCCCTTCAGCGAGCCGATGCCGGCCGACTTCAGCGTGACGTACTCGCCGATCACGTCGCCGATGTTCACCCGCGCCTTGACCTCCTCGACATCTGACTGTCGGATCCGAGGCATGGGGTCCATCGTATCGGCCGCCGGGGCCGCCGAGCCGGGGTGGGGAGAACTGCACCAGGGCGGCGCGGATCACCCCGAGACCTGTGATCCACCCGCACCCCGAGATCAGGGTCATCCCTGATCCGCACCCGCCCGCCGTCTCCGAGGATCGACCCATGCCCCCTGCCGCCTCCCGCCCGCCTCTCCTGCGTGCTCTGCTCGTCGCCCTGCTCGGCGGTCTCGTCCTGGGCGGGCTCACCAGCCTGCTGCAGGGCTCCCTCCCGCCGTCGGTGAGCTCGTTCGCCAACTCCTCCGGGGGCTGGTCCATGCTCGTGTTCGCGCTCGTGCGCCTCGGCGGCGCCCGACCGGCGGCGGCGACCGCTCTCGGCCTGCTGAGCTTCTGGGCTCTGCTCGAGGGCTACGACCTGGTGACCGCGGCGCGCGGCTTCGGCTACTCGCCTCCCTTCACGGACGTCTTCTGGCTGCTCGCCGTCCCCGCCGGGCCGATCCTGGGCGCCGCCGCCGCACTCACCCTCCACGGCTCGAGGACGTGGCGCGTCCTGGCTGTCGCGCCGCTCTCGGGCGTGCTGATCGGCGAGGGCGTCTGGGCGCTGGGCGTGGTCGCCGACACCACGAGTCCGGTGTACTGGTGGCTCCAGATCGTCCTGGGCGCGGGCTTCCTCGTCCTGGGCGTCGTGCGGAGGAGGCCGCGCGCACTCGTCTCGCTCGCGGCGCTCGGCGTCACCGCGGCGGCCGCCGTCGCCTTCTCCGTCGTCTACTCCGCGCTGTGAAGCGTTCGAGAGGGTCGTCGCGGACCCTCCGCGCACTCGCGGGTTCCGCCCTCCTCCTGGCCCTCGCCGGGTGCACCACCACCGCGGACGCCCCGGTCGCGCCGCCGTCGTCCGCCTCCGTGCCGTCGTCGGCGTCCTCCGCCACCCCTCCTCCGATCGACGTCTCCGCCGAGCTGGCCGTGCTCGAGAACGAGTTCGACGCCCGGATCGGCGTCAGCGCCGTCGACACCGGCTCGGGTCGCCGGGTCGATCACCGGGCCGACGAGCGCTTCGGCTTCGCCTCGAGCCTCAAATCCCTCGCCGCGGCGGAGTTCCTGCGCACCGTCCCCGCCGCCGAGCGGGACGAGGTGGTCACCTGGACCGTGGCCGACGTCGAGGCGGCGGGCTACTCCCCCGTCACGGAGGAGAGCACCGCCACCGGCCTGCCGCTGTCGCAGCTCGCCGAGGCGGCCGTCCGCCGGAGCGACAGCACAGCGCTGAATCTCGTCCTCCGGCGCCTCGGCGGACCCTCCGCCCTCGACCGAGGACTGGAGGCTCTCGGCGACACCACCACCGAGGTGGTGAACGAGGAGCCCGCTCTGAACACGATCGAGCCCGGCAGCATCGACGACACCACCACCCCGGCCGCGTTCACGGCGGACCTCGTCGCGGTCGCCACAGGTGACGTGCTGTCCGCGGAGGACCGGGCACTCCTGCTCGACTGGATGAGCGGCAACGCGACCGGCGACACTCTCGTCCGGGCGGGCGCTCCGGCCGGCTGGAGCGTCGCGGACAAGTCCGGGGGCGCCGGCGGGATCCGCAACGACGTCGCCGTGGTGACGCCTCCCGGGCGGGACGCGGTCGTGCTGTCGATCCTCTCGTCGCGCAACGACCCCGAGGCGGACTACGACGACGCGCTGGTCGCCCGAGCCGCGGCCGTCGTGCTGGGAGCCCTGCGGTAGCGTCCGCCCGGCGTCAGCAGTGCCGGTTCACGTAGCCCGGTGCGCCACGGGGGACGACGTCGCGGTCGCGGAGGGTGACCGAGATGCTCCGGCCCTGCGCGGCGCAGGCCTCGGAGTAGGCGGACCGGCCGTTGTCGGTGTACTCGATCTCGTAGACCTGGCGCCCGTAGACGTCCGTGTACGCCGCGCACTCGTCGTAGACCTGGCACTCCTCGACGACGGCGAAGTCGAAGCCGACCGTCCTCTTCCCGGCAGCGGCGAGATCGGCTCCGTTCTTCTGGCCGATCGCCAGGCCGGAGCGGTGAGCGCGCGCCGTCAGGAGGATGGCGAACGCCAGCGCCTGCGACTTCGTCAGCCTCCCGCCCGAGCGGGTGTAGCTGTCCAGATTATCGGCCTCGACGGCGTCGAAGCCGTCCTCGGCGCAGCCGTCGATCCAGGCGCCGACGATCGCGAGCAGAGCGGTCCGCTTCGCGGCGGTCGAGACGTCGAAGAGGTACTCGTCCGGCCAGCCCGGATCGGCGAGGGGCTTCCCGTCCGCTCGCCTCACCAGGAGCTCGGGGTGCCGCTTCGCGAAGGCGGCGCTCTCGCCGGGCTGGGTCTGGAAGGCGTTCACGTAGCAGATGCTGTAGCGGCCGGCGGCGGGCGCGTCCGTGCGGTCGCGGTCGACGATGGTGACGCTCGACGCCGGAGCGTAGGCGCCTCCCAGCTGGTAGTCGAGGACGCCGTTCGCGGGAGGGAGCAGCGGTGCCGCCGAGGCCGCGGCGGGCTGGACCAGCAGCAGCCCCGCGACGACCAGGGCGAGGAGGCCGAGACGCGGCCGACGCGGTCTCATCCGGGAGCTCCCGGCGTGCGCCCTGCGGCTCGCACGCCCGTGGCCGCCGGCAGCGCGCCGAGTGCGAGCTCGCCGATCACCGCGATGCGGTCCGCCGGTGCTCCGTCGCGGGCCTGCGTCGACATCCCGCTGAGCACGGCGACGACGAAGGCGGCGACGGATCCGGCGTCCGTCTCCGGCGGCACGTCGCCCTCCTCGATCCCGCGTTCGACCCGGGCAGCGACGAGCGCCTCCATTTCGCGGCGACGGGCCTCGAGCCGCGGCTCGCTCAGCACGAAGCAGCCGGCAGGAGTGCCGGGCGCGGAGTACCCCTCCGCACTGACGCGGACGACGGCGGCGACGGCCTCGCGCCCCGTCGGCCGGTGCGAGTACAGCATCGGCTTGCTCATCCCCGACCGTGCCGCGATGCGGTCGACCCGCGCTCCCGCCAGCCCGTGCGCCGCGAACTCCTCCGTCGCCGCCTCGAGGATCCGCTGCCGTGTCCGCTCCGCTCCCACGCCCTCACCGTACCCGCCGCCCCGCGCCCCTCCGCGCCTCGCGGTGCGGTGCACTCCCCGCCCTCCGAGCCGACCGGCCGACCCGCACACCAGCACATCGCCTCAGACGACGCACCCGGCTCCCTGGAACCCACCACCCCGACAAGCCGACCGCGGTGACGCCTGGCGGTGACCGGCGTGCCCCGGCACCGCTGAACGGCCGATCCGCGTCCCAGCGGATCGCCCCAGGCGGACGCACCCCGCTCCACGAAACGCACCACGTCGCCAAGCCGACCGCGCCACGCCGGGCAGGGACCGGCGTGGAATCGAGCACCGCCGACCGCGCCGAGCCAGGCAGAGACCGGCGTGCCACCGGCACCGCCGAACGGCCGATCCGCGTGCCAGCGGATCGCCCTAGGCGGACGCACCCCGCTCTACGAAACGCACCACCCCGAGAGGCCGACCGCGCCACGCCGGGCGAGGACCGGCGTGGAATCGAGCACAGCCGAACGGCCGATCCGCGTGCCAGCGGATCGCCCTAGGCGGACGCACCCCGCTCCACGAACCGCACCACCCCGAGAAGCCGACCGCGCCACGCCGGGCGAGGACCGGCGTGCAATCGAGCACAGCCGAACGGCCGATCCGCGTAACAGCGGATCGCCCTAGGCGGACGCACCCCGCTCCCTGGAACGCACCACCTCGGCAAGCCGACCGCGGTGACGCCGGGCAGGGACCGGCGGCACAGCTGAGCCGGGCGCCGCCCGGCTCAGCGCATCAGCACAGCCTCTCGAACCAGGCGAGGGCGCTCTGGTCGGTGAGGTTGGCGACCTGGTCGACGACGACGCGGCGGCGGGCGTCGTCGTCGTCGGGGGCGGCGTGCCAGTCCTCGGCGAAGCCGGGCTCGAGGGTTCCCGGGCCGCGGTCGAGGAGCGTGTCGGCGAGGCGGGTGAGGACTTCGCGCTGCTGGGCGTAGATGGGCTGGCGGGTGTTCCGCGACATCACGAACGTCGCGACGATCCCCTTGAGCACGGCGATCTCGGCCTGCTGCTCGCGGGGGACGACGACGTGGCCGCCGAAGCGGACGAGGTCGGGGTGCTGGTACGCCTCGCGGGTGGCCTCGGTGGCGGCGGCGGCGAAGCGGCCGATGAGCTGGCTGGTGAGGTTCTTGAGCCGGGCCTGGTCGCGGCGGGAGCCGTCCCAGGAGGAGACCCACACGTCGAGCGAGTCGAGACGGTCGAAGGCGGCGACGAGCTCGTCGTGTCCGACCTCCCCGCCGACCCAGGAGTGCATCGACTGCACGAGGTCCTCGTGGTCGGCGCGGGAGCCGAGTGCTTCGACGTCGATGTAGCCGGAGACCACCGCGTCCTCGAAGTCGTGCACGGAGTACGCGATGTCGTCCGAGAGGTCCATCACCTCGGCCTCGATGCAGCGCACCCCCTCGGGGGCGCCCTCGCGCATCCAGGCGAACGCGGGGGCGTCGTCGGCGTAGAAGCCGAACTTGGCGCGCCCCGACGGGTCGGCGACCGAGCGCGTGTCGGGCCAGGGGTACTTGCAGCTCGCGTCGATGCTGGCGCGGGTGAGGTTCAGCCCGTAGGGGCGGGCGTCGTCGCCGAACACCTTCGGCTCGAGCCGCGTGAGCAGCCGGAAGGTCTGCGCGTTGCCCTCGAAGCCGCCGATCCCCTCGGCCCAGATGTTGAGCGCGCGCTCGCCGTTGTGTCCGAACGGCGGATGCCCGATGTCGTGCGCGAGGCAGGCCGTGTCGACGACGTCGGGGTCGAGGTCGAGGCTCGTGGCGAGCTCCCGGCCGATCTGCGCCACCTCGAGCGAGTGGGTCAGGCGGTTGCGCGCGAAGTCGACGCCCGCCGTGGGGCTGAGCACCTGGGTCTTCGCGGCCAGGCGGCGGAGCGCGCTGGAGTGGAAGAGCCGGGCGCGGTCGCGGGCGAAGTCGGAGCGGCGGGTCGAGTGGTCCTCCGGCAGGAATCGCTCGGTGTCGACGAGCGAGTACCCCCAGAGCGCGCGGTCATCCACCGCTGTTGTGGATCTCGGCGGCCGAGACCGCGTCGCGCTGCCCGGCGTCGAGCTCGCGGGACTCGAGCCAGCGGTTCGGGAGGGAGGGGACCTTGGGCGAGCCGGCGCGGCCCCGCTGCCCCTCGGCCGCCTCGCCCGGGTAGGGCTGCGTCCAGTCGAGCGTCGCCAGGAGCTCGTCGAGCTGCGCGAGCGTCTCGACCGTGGCCAGGCGGGCGCGGAGGTCGCCGCCGACGGCGTAGCCCTTGAAGTACCAGGCGACGTGCTTGCGGATGTCGCGGCAGCCGCGCTCCTCGCTCTCGAAGAAGTCGACGAGCAGCTCCGCGTGGCGGCGGAACGCCTCGGCGACCTGCCCGAGCGAGGGGCGGAACCGCTCGTCGGAGCCGGCGAACGCGGCGGCGAGGTCGCCGAAGAGCCAGGGGCGCCCGAGGCAGCCGCGACCGACGACGACTCCGTCGCAGCCCGTCTCGGCCATCATCCGCAGCGCGTCCTCGGCCGACCAGATGTCGCCGTTGCCCAGCACGGGCACGCTCGTGACCGTCTCCTTGAGCGTGGCGATCGCCGACCAGTCAGCGTGCCCGCTGTAGAACTCGGAGGCGGTGCGCGCGTGCAGCGCGATCGACGCGACCCCGGCGCCCTCGGCGGCACGGGCGGCCTCGAGGTAGGTGAGGTGGTCCGGGTCGATGCCCTTGCGCATCTTGACGGTGAGCGGGACGTCGCCGGCGGCCTTCACGGCGCCCTCGACGATCTGCCGGAACAGCGGGAGCTTCCACGGCAGGGCCGCTCCCCCGCCCTTCCGGGTGACCTTGGGCACGGGGCAGCCGAAGTTGAGGTCGATGTGGTCGGCCCGGTCCTCGGCGACGAGCATGGTGACCGCCTCGGCGACCGTGACCGGGTCCACTCCGTAGAGCTGGATCGAGCGCACCGACTCGCTGGGGTGGTGGCGGATGAGGCGCATCGACTCCGGCGTGCGCTCGACGAGCGCGCGGGAGGTGATCATCTCGCTCACGTAGAGGCCGTTGCCGAACTCGCGGCAGAGGCGGCGGAACGCCGTGTTGGTGATGCCCGCCATGGGGGCGAGCACCACCGGCGCGTCGAGTTCGAGGGGGCCGATCCGGAGCGCCGGCGCGGTGCGCGCGGGCGGGGCGGCCGTGAGAATGGAGGACATCGGTATCGATTCTCCCAGATCCTGTGTTGGGGAAGGCGGAGTGACGAGCAGAGAGGCGGAGAGATGAACGGGAGCACACCTGTGGAGGACGGTTCGCAGCGGCTGGAGGCGGACGCGTCCGCCCGCGGCCTGGCGGTCGAGATCGTGGAGAGGCCCGCTGCCGGCAGCCTGCACGAGGCGGCCGCGCTGCTCGGCATCGAGCCCGGCGACATCGTGAAGTCGCTCGTGGTGAAGCGCCACGACGGCGGCTACCTGTTCGCCCTCGTCCCCGGCGGGCGGCAGATCGCGTGGCCGAAGCTGCGCGCGGTGGTCGGAGTGAACAAGCTCCGCCTCCCGGACGAGACGGCCGCCCTCGAGGCGACCGGCTACCGGCGCGGCACGATCACCCCGATCGGCTCCACGAAGGCCTGGCCGGTCTACGCCGACGAGCGGATCCTCGGCCGCCGCGTCGCGATGGGTGCGGGCGCCGACGGGCGCAGCGCCTTCGTCGACGCGGACGCCCTCGTGGCCGCCTACGGCGCGACCGTGGCCGACATCACCGTGGAGGAGCCTCCGCGCTGATCGGCGGCACCTCGGCCTGCGCTTCCGCGGCCTGCGGCACGGCGCAGACGCCGTCCTCGCACAGCGGCCCGCCGGAGTCGCCGAGCATCTCGAACGGCCCGCTCACGCGACGGCCGCCCGCTGCTCCAGCACGTGCTCGAGGACCTCGGTGAACGCCGCCGGCTCCTGGGCGCCGGAGACGCCGAAGCGCCCGTCGAGGACGAAGAACGGCACCCCCGAGATCCCGTACTCGCGGGCCTGGGCGATGTCGGACTGCACCCGCCCGAGGTAGCGCCGGTCCTCGAGAGCGCGGCGCGTCTCCGCCGGGTCGAGCCCGACCTCGCCGGCGAGCGAGGCGAGCACCTCCGGATCGGCCAGGTCGCGGCCCTCGACGAAGTACGCGCTCAGGAGACGCTCGACGAGCTCGAGCTGCAGTCCGTTCTCCTTGGCGTGGTGGAGCGCCTGGTGGGCGGTGACCGTCTTGACGTGGCGCACCGACTCGAAGTGGTAGTCGAGGCCGACGCTCGCCGCGATCGCCGTGACGGAGTCGAGCATCTGCTGCGCCTGCGCCTCCGGGATCCCCTTGTGCTCGGCGAGGAACGCCGCCTCTCCCCCGCGGTAGTCCTCCGGCGTGTCCGGCGAGAGCTCGAAGCTGCGGTACTCCACGACGACCTCCGGAGCCTCGGGGTGCGCGGCGCGGAAGGCCTCGAGCCCGCGCTCGAACCGGCGCTTCCCGATGTAGCACCAGGGGCAGGCGATGTCGGACCAGACGTCGACGGACAGGGGGCTCGGCTCAGCACTCACCCCCAGGACAACGGAGGGGGCGCCCCGCTATTCCCGCAGCACGCGGACGAGCTCGTCCACGTCGGACTCGTCGTTCCAGAGGTGGAAGGCGATGCGGAGCCGGCCGCCGCGGCCCGAGACGCGCAGACCCGCGGCCTGCAGCCGCTCCAGGTCCGCTCCCCCCTCGTCCGGCCAGGACACGAGCGCCCGGTGCTGAGGCTCCCGGTCCAGCCGCTCGCACAGCAGGTCGCCGAGGCCGGAGGCGTGCGCCCAGACCGCGTCGAGGTCGAGCGAGCGGAACAGGGCGAGCGACGCCTCGGCGCCGGCGAACGCCTGCCAGGCCGGCGAGACGTCGAAGCGGCGGGCGTTCTCGGCCAGGTGCATGGCCGGTCCGTAGCAGGACGACCACACGTCCTCCCCCGAGTACCAGCCCGCCTGCACGGGGACGAGCTCAGCCGCGTAGTCGGGCGAGACGGTGAGGAACGCCACTCCGCGCGGCGAGCACAGCCACTTGTAGGCGTGGGTGAGGGTCGCGTCGAAGCGGGAGGCGTCGACCGGCAGGACGCCGGCCGCCTGCGTCAGGTCGCACGCGGTCCGCACTCCGTGGCGCGCAGCCGCCTCGAGGACGGCGTCGAGATCGGCGAGCGCTCCGCTGCTGGACTGCACGGCGGAGAAGACGACGAGGTCGTCCCCGTCCTCGACGGAGTCGGCCAGCGCCTCGAGCGCGACGGAGCGCACGGTCACTCCGCGGTGCGCCTGGGCGAGGAAGGGGAACACGATGGAGGAGAAGTCGCCGTCCACGCAGAGCACGCGGGCCCCGTCGGGCAGCGAGGCGGCGAGCACGGCGGCCATGGCGGAGGTCTGCGAGCCGATGGCGACCCGGTCGACCGGAACGCCGGAGATCGCGGCGAACGAGGCACGCGCGCGCTCGGCGACAGCGCCGTAGGCGGCGGCCGTGCTCTCCCCGGACGACCAGCCGTCGAGGTCCGCCCGCAGCGCCTCGACGGTCTCCCGCGGCGGCAGACCGAGGGTGCAGGCGTTGTGGTAGCCGCGGGCACCGGCGAAGCGCGCGCGCAGGTCGGCGGAGTTCGGCAGTGCGGTGCTCACCTCTCGAGGATGACGCTCCGGAGCCGGATCGCCAAGACCGGGGAGCGACCGGGCGCGTCGGCGGCGGGCCCGGTCAGCGGGCGGCGAGGGCGTGCGCCTGCTCGAGCACGGCGACGACCTCGCGGGCCTCGCGGACGTCGACCGGCGAGGGAGCGCCGTCCTGGAGGGACCGCGCGTCCTGCTCGAGGAACGCGGCGTATCGTCCCCGCTCACTCGGCACGGGGTGTGCGCCGGAGTCGTCGACGAGGACGCCCCATCCCTCCGGCGCGACCTCGCCGAAGCCGTCGTCGTCCGGTCGGGCGCCGCCGGTGCGGAGCGCGGTCTCCTGCGGATCGAGACCGTCGACGCTGAAGGCGGCGCGGGTGCCGAGCACGCGGAAGCGGGGGCCGGTCGCCCGGGCGACGCGGCTCATGGTGAGGTGGGAGCGGACGCCGCTGTGATGCAGGAGCGAGACGAACGCGTCGTCCTCGCTCGCGGAGCCCTCATGGACGGTCCGGGTCTCGGCCGCCGTGACGACCGCCGGGCCGAACAGCAGCAGCGCCTGGTCGACCAGGTGGCTGCCGAGATCGAAGAGGATCCCGCCACCCTCGGCCGGACCCGTCTCGCTCTGCCACCGGCCCGTCTTCGGCGCGCTCCAGCGCTCGAAGGTCGACTCGAAGCGGAGGACCTCGCCGAGGACCCCTTCGCCCAGGAGGCGGCGGAGGGTGAGCAGATCGGCGTCCCAGCGCCGGTTCTGGAAGACGAAGACGGGCGCACCGCTCCGCTCGGAGGCGGTGATGATCGCATCCGCGTCGGCGGCGCTCGGTGCGAAGGGCTTGTCGATCACGACGGCGACACCGGCCTCGAGCACCCGGACGGCCTGCTCCCGGTGCACCGACGGCGGCGAGGCGAGCACGACCAGCTCCGGCCGCTCGGCGAGCACCGCGTCGAGGTCGGGCACGATCCGGGCCTCCGGATGCGCGGCGGAGGCCGCGGCCCTCCGACCGGCGTCGCGGGTGGAGACGGCGACGACCTCGAAAGCCGGGTCGGCCGCGAGGAACGGACCGTGGAAGACGCTGCCGGCGAGCCCGAAGCCGACGATCCCGGCCCGGATCACGAGGAGGCCCCCGGCACGTCGACCGCGCCGCCGAAGCGGCGGGAGCGGCCGGAGTAGTGCTCGATCGCGTCCCAGAGGTCGGTCCGCGTGAAGTCCGGCCAGAGCCGGTCGAGGAACACCATCTCGGCGTAGGCGCTCTGCCAGAGCAGGAAGTTGCTGGTGCGCTGCTCGCCGGAGGAGCGCACGAAGAGGTCGACGTCCGGCATCTCGGGCACGTAGAGCGCCTTGGCGATGGTCTTCTCGGAGATGCCGGAGGGCTTGAGCCGCCCCGCCTGGACCTCGGCGGCGAGCCGCTGCACCGCGTCGGCGATCTCGGTGCGCCCGCCGTAGTTGACGCACATGGTGAGGGTGAGCACGTCGTTGCCCGCGGTCATCCGCTCGGCGAACTGCAGCTCGTTGATCACCGACGCCCACAGGCGCGGCTTCCGCCCGGCCCAGCGGATGCGCACGCCCCACTCGTTGAGCTGATCGCGGCGGCGGTGCAGCACGTCGCGGTTGAAGCCCATCAGGAAGCGCACCTCCTCGGGCGAGCGCTTCCAGTTCTCGGTCGAGAACGCGTAGACGCTGAGGTGCTTCACGCCGATCTGGATCGCTCCGGCCACGACGTCCAGCAGCGCCGTCTCGCCGCGCTTGTGCCCCTCGATCCTCGTCAGGCCGCGGGAGTTCGCCCAGCGGCCGTTCCCGTCCATCACGATGGCGACGTGCCCCGGAACGGCCTTCCGCGGGATCGCGGGCGGGTGGATCCCGGTCCAGTCGAGAGGGCGGTACGGCTCGGCGTCCTTGTGGGTGAAGGGCTTCATCGGGTGACGTGCTCCAGGGATCTCAGACCGCGTTCGAGGTGGAACTGCGTGTAGGCGGCGACCACTCCGCTCGCCCGCGACCGCGTGGTCGGCTCGGTGGTCTCGGCGTGGGCCCAGTCTCCCGTGAGCAGCGCACCCAGCAGGACCACGACCTCCGGAGCGACCCGCGGTGCTCCGGGCGGCGTGCAGTCGGCGCAGACGACGCCTCCGAGCTGCACCACGACCGCGCCGTGGGGCCCGGGGGCGCCGCAGCGCGCGCAGTCCTCGAAGCTGGGCGCCCAGCCCGCGATCGAGAGCGCCCGCAGGAGGTAGGAGTCGAGCGTCAGCACCGGCTCGTGCTCGTGCTTCGAGAGCGATCGCAGGGCCCCGACGAGCAGCAGGTACTGCTGCAGGGAGGCGTCCGCGTCGGTGAGGCGGTCCGCCGTCTCGACCATCGCGCTCGCGGCCGTGTAGCTGTCGTAGTCGGCGGCGATCAGCGCACCGTAGGCGCCGAGCGACTCGGCCTGCGTGACGATGTCGAGGCTCCGGCCCTCGTAGAGCTGGAGGTCGGCGACCATGAACGGCTCGAGCCGCGAGCCGAACTTGGAGCCGGTCTTGCGCACGCCCTTCGCCACCGCGCGGATCTTGCCGTGGCTGCGCGAGAGCAGCGTCACGATGCGATCGGCCTCGCCCAGCTTGTGCGTGCGGAGCACCACGGCTTCGTCGCGATAGGTGGGCATCCACCGATTATCCCCCCGACCCCCGACACCCGGCTGGCAGCCCGGCCGGAGCAGGGCCCGCGCCGTGGAACGATGTCCGGGTGGCAGCCTCCCTCTTCGAGATCCCGGCCTGGGCCGACCTGCTCGCGATCGCCATCGGCTGCCTCCAGGGCGCGATGTTCGCGGGCGAGTTCCGCGACCGCCGGATCGACCTGCTCGGCGTCACGATCATCGGCACGGCCACCGGCCTCGGCGGCGGCGTGCTCCGCGATCTGCTGCTCCAGACGCCCCTGGTGGCCCTGCACACCGACGCGTACCTGATCGTCGCGGTGACCGCCTCCCTGCTCGGGATGCTGCTCCAGCACCTGCTGAACCGGGTCGACGGGACGATCACCGCCCTCGACGCGCTGACCCTCGGGCTCTTCGGCGCGATCGGCACCACGAAGGCCCTGTCGCTCGGCGTGCCGGAGGTGCCGGCCGTGTTCGTCGGCACCGTCTCGGCCGTCGGCGGATCCGTCGTCCGAGACATCCTGCTGAACCGGCCGATCGCGCTGATGCACGTCGGCTCGCTCTACGCGGTCGCCGCCTCGGTGGGCACCGGCGTCCTGGTCCTCGCGCTGCGCTTCGGAGTGACGATCGACTTCGCCGCGCCGCTCGCGGTGGGCGTGACCACGGTCATCCGCCTGCTCGCGGTCCGCTACGGCTGGAGCCTGCCCGAGCAGCGCGCGCTCAGCGGGGTGCCGCGCCTGCGCTGGCGCCGCCGGACCTAGCGGCGGCCGACCCGGACGCAGGGAGCGGAGTCCCGCGCGGTCCGCGCACGGGAACGCCGGGGGAGCCGCGACGCATCACGGCTCCCCCGGCGGGGATCGGGCCCGATCAGGCGGAGGCGCCGGCCAGCTCGCGGACCGGGACCTCCTCGCGCAGGGCGCGGTTGACGGCAGAGACGATGGCCTTGAGGGAGGCGGTCGAGATGTCGGCGTCCACGCCCACGCCCCACAGGGTGCGGCCGTTCACCGTGCACTCGACGTACGAGGCGGCCAGCGCGTCGCCGCCGGCGCTGAGCGCGTGCTCGACGTAGTCGAGGACCCGGACCTCGACGCCCTGCTGCTCCAGCACGGCCTCGAAAGCGTTGATCGGGCCGTTGCCCCGCGAGCTGGCCGAGACGCGCTCGTCGCCCACCCGGAGGACCGCGTCCAGCGCGATGCTGCCGCCCAGATCGCTCGACGTGTTCGTGCGCAGCAGCTCGAAGCGGCCCCACTTCTCGTCGGCGCGCTCGGCGGGCGCCGGCAGGTACTCGTCCTGGAACACCGTCCAGATCTGCTCGCTCGTGACCTCGCCGCCCTCGGCGTCGGTCTTGGCCTGCACGACGCCCGAGAACTCGATCTGCAGTCGGCGCGGCAGGTCGAGCGCGTGGTCCGTCTTCAGCAGGTACGCGACTCCGCCCTTGCCGGACTGCGAGTTGACGCGGATGACCGCCTCGTAGGAGCGGCCCAGGTCCTTCGGGTCCACCGGCAGGTAGGGCACGGCCCAGGTGAGCTCGTCGACGCTGCGGCCGGTCCGCTCGGCCTCGGCGTGCATCGCCTCGAAGCCCTTCTTGATGGCGTCCTGGTGCGAGCCGCTGAAGGCGGTGAAGACCAGGTCGCCCGCCCAGGGGCTGCGCTCGGGCACGGGCAGCTGGTTGCAGTACTCGGCGGTGCGCTTGATGCCGTCCATGTCGCTGAAGTCGATCTGCGGGTCGATCCCCTGGGTGAACAGGTTCACGCCCAGCGCGACCAGGTCGACGTTGCCGGTGCGCTCGCCGTTGCCGAAGAGGCAGCCCTCGATCCGGTCCGCGCCGGCCAGGTAGCCCAGCTCGGCGGCCGCCACGGCCGTGCCGCGGTCGTTGTGGGGGTGCAGCGACAGCACGATGTTCTCGCGCTGCGCGAGGTTGCGGCTCATCCACTCGATCGAGTCGGCGTAGACGTTCGGGGTGGCCATCTCGACGGTGGCGGGCAGGTTCAGGATGACCTTGCGCTCGGGAGTCGGCTCGAAGACCTCGACGACGCGATCGCAGATCTCGCGGGCGAAGTCGAGCTCGGTGCCGGTGTAGCTCTCGGGCGAGTACTCGTAGTAGACGGCCGTGCCGGGGACGGTCGACTCCATCTCGCGGCACTTGCGGGCGCCGGCCAGCGCGATGTCGATGATGCCCTGACGGTCCTTGCGGAACACGACCTCGCGCTGCAGCACGCTCGTGGAGTTGTAGAGGTGCACGATCGCCTGGCGCGCGCCGCGGATCGACTCGTAGGTGCGCTCGATCAGGTGGTCGCGGGCCTGGGTCAGCACCTGGATGGTGACGTCCTCGGGGATCGCGCCCTCCTCGATGAGGCTGCGCACGAAGTCGAAGTCGGTCTGGCTCGCGCTCGGGAACCCGACCTCGATCTCCTTGTAGCCCATCCGGACCAGCAGATCGAACATGATGCGCTTGCGCTCGGGGCTCATCGGGTCGATGAGCGCCTGGTTGCCGTCGCGGAGGTCCACGGCGCACCAGCGGGGCGCGGCGGTGATGCGCTTCGACGGCCAGGTGCGGTCGGGCAGGTCCACGGCGATCAGCTCGTGGAAGGGGCGGTACTTGCCGATCGGCATGGGCGACGGCTTCTGGTTGTTCAGCATGAGGTGCTCTCCCGGCGCAGTGGTGCGCACGTGTCTGTTCTCGCTCGTGACCGATCCCGCTCGCGTGCGGCTCCGCTGGTGGGCGGTGCCGGTCGGGCGGTCTCGCGGGGATCCGGATGCGGATCGACCTCGCGGGCGAGGGATGGTTCAGCCGACGACGGACTCCGCGACGAGGATGGCCTGAGGATCAGATCTCGTCGCGGCGGAGAAGGAGGAGCTGTCCGAAGCGCACCCGGTCAGGGTAGCACCGCCCCCGCGGCGCGTCACCCCGGCGTCCCGCGCTAGGAGACCAGGCCGTTCTCGTAGGCGTAGACCACCAGCTGCACGCGGTCGCGCAGGCCGAGCTTGCCGAGGGTGCGGCTGATGTGCGTCTTCACCGTCGCCTCGCTCAGGAACTCGGCGCGCGCGATCTCGGTGTTGCTCATCCCCCGCGCGGCCAGGTGGAAGATCTCGCGCTCGCGGTCGGTGAGGGTCGCGAAGGCGGGCGGGGTCTCCCGTCCGCTGCCCGCCGCTCCGAAGTGCTCGAAGAGCTCGCGGGTCGCGGAGGCGGCGACCACGGCGGTCCCCGCGTGCACGGTGCGGACGGAGGCGAGGAGGAAGCCGGGCTCCGTGTCCTTCAGGAGGAAGCCGCTCGCGCCCGCCCGGATGGCGCGCGCGGCCGCCTCGTCGAGGTCGAAGGTGGTCAGCACGAGAATGCGCGGAGGCTCGACCCGCCGCTCCTGCGCGTCCGCGAGGATCCGCCGGGTCGACTCGATCCCGTCGACGCCCGGCATCCGGATGTCCATCAGCACGACGTCGGGGGCCAGCCGCGCGACCAGCTCCGCGCCCTCCGCCCCGTCCGAGGCCTCCCCGACCACCTCGAGGTCGGGCTGCGAGCCGAGCAGCATGCGGATGCCGGCGCGGAAGAGGGCCTGGTCGTCGACGAGGACGAGGCGGATGGTGTCGGTCATGCGGGGCTGCCTCCGGAGGCGAGGGGTGGGGCGGTGCGGGCGAGGGACGGGGAGGAGGGCAGGCGCGCGTCGACGACGAAGTCGTCCCCGACCGGGCCGGCGGCGAGCACTCCCCCGACGAGCGCGGCGCGCTCGCGCATGCCGACCAGGCCGTGGCCCTCGCCCGGCAGGGAGTCGCGCTCGACGTCGGCGCACCGGGCGTTGCGCACGGTCAGGGCGAGCTCGCCGCCGTCCTGGCGCAGGGCGATGTCGAGCGGCGAGCCCGGGCGGCCGTGGCGGAGAGCGTTCGTGGTCGCCTCCTGGGCGATGCGGTACAGGGCCAGACCGACGGCGCGCGGCACCGCCTCCAGGTCGACGGCGAGCTCGGCGCGGACGGGGGCTCCCGCTCCGCCCACGCTGTCGAGGAGGGCCGGCAGGTCGCGGGCGCCGGGCTGCGGGCCGTCGCTCTGCGAGTGCCGCAGCTGGGCGAGGAGCACGCGCACGTCGCCGAGGGCGTCCCGGGCGACGGAGGAGATGGTCAGCAGCGCGGCGTCGGTCTGCTCGGGGCTGGTGGCGCCGAGGTAGCGCGCGCCGTCGGCCTGCGCGATCACGACGGCGAGGGAGTGGGCGACGACGTCGTGCATGTCGCGGGCGATCCGGTTGCGCTCCTCCACGGTGTCGAGCTCGCGCTGCGCCCGCGCGCGCTCCTGCTCGGCCTGCGCGCGCAGGGTCTGGCCCTCCCGCGCCCGGCGGACCGAGCGGGAGAGCAGTCCGATGGTCCAGGAGAGGCCGAGCGTCGCGAGGATCCCGCCGAAGGTGGCGCCGGCCGACAGCAGGCCGTCGTAGGCGCTCGCGACGAGGTCGAAGACGAGGACGAGGTAGACGACGGCGACCACGGCGCCGAGGACGGCCGACACCGCGCCCGCGATCCGCACCCGCCGCGACTCCGACGCGCCGGCGCCGAAGAGGACGGCCAGGATGGCCAGATCCGCGGGTCCGGGAGCGAGGCTCGCGCTCATCTGGAGGGCGGCACCGGCCCAGGCGATCGAGAGGGCGAGGACCGGGGACCGCCGGTGCAGCACCAGCGCGACCGCGAGCACGCCCGCGACCAGCAGCTGCATCGCGCCGTCCACCCCGGCGAACGGGAGGCCGGCGACGAGGAGGAGCACCAGCGCCTGACCACCGGCGACCCCCACCGCGAAGGGGTCCTGCGGACCGGCGACCCGGGTCAGCAGCGCGTCGATCCGATCGCCCGCGAGGACCGGCGCCCGCAGCGCGTTGAGGTACACGAGGACCTTCGCCGCACCGAGCACGGAGGCGACCGCGAGGGCGACCAGGGCGAGGACCACGAACTCCACGCGCGCCGGGAGCCCGGACGGATCGAGCGGGCCGGAGAGGCCGAGCGCGACGGTGACGCCGCCGATCCCGGCGAGGATCAGGCCGCCCGCGAGCGCCAGGGCACGGGTCCAGGGGCCCACCCGGCGGGTCGTCTGCCAGAGGACGACCAGGCCGACGAGCACCCCGTCGACGGGGACACCGCCGAGCAGGACGCCTCCGTCGGCGAGCGCGCCGACCGCGACGAGCGAGGGGGCGAGCGCGGGCAGGAATCCCGCGACGGCGAGGGCCAGCGCGAGCACGAGGCCGCCGGCGATCCGCTCGGTCGGAGTGACCCCGGTGAGCCCGAGCAGCAGGTGGAGGGCGGCGAGCAGCGCCCCGGCGATCGGCAGGGCCGCCGGTCGGTCGAGGAGGGCGCGCATGAGGACCACGCTACGGGTCCGCGCGCCCGGGGGCGTCGTCCTGGAGGGTGACCGCGGTCGTCCTCCGGCGTCAGAAGCCCAGGCGCCCCAGCAGCTTCGGGTCGCGCTGCCACTCCTTGGCGACCTTCACCCGGATGGAGAGGAACACGCGGCGGCCCAGCAGGCGCTCGATCTGCTCGCGGGAGACGGCTCCCACCTCGCGCAGGCGCTGGCCGCCCTTGCCGATGATGATGCCCTTCTGGCTGTCGCGCTCCACGAAGACGTTGGCGTAGATGTCGATCAGCGAGCCGTCCTCGCGCTCGACCATGTCGTCGAGCGTCACGGCGAGGGAGTGCGGCAGCTCGTCCGAGACGCCCTCGAGGGCGGCCTCGCGGATGAACTCGGCGATCCGCGAGGACAGGTCCTCGTCGGTCACCGCCTCCTCCGGGTAGAGGGCGGGCGAGACCGGCATCAGGCGCAGGAGCTCGACGGCCAGGACGTCCAGCTGCTCCTCGGTCACGGCCGAGATCGGCACGATCGTGTCCCACTCGCGCAGCTCCGAGACGGCGAGCAGCTGCTTCGCCACGGACTTCTTCGAGGAGAGGTCGACCTTCGAGACGATCGCGACCTTCCGGGCGCGCGGGAAGGAGTCGAGCTGCTCGTTGATGAAGCGGTCTCCGGGGCCGATCGGCTCGTCCGCCGGGAACAGCATCCCGATGACGTCGACGTCGCCGAGGGTCGAGGTGACGAGCGAGTTCAGCCGCTCGCCGAGAAGCGTGCGCGGCCGGTGGATGCCGGGGGTGTCGACGACGATCAGCTGGCCGTCGGTGCGGTGCACCACTCCGCGGATAGCGCGCCGCGTGGTCTGGGGCTTCGAGCTCGTGATGGCGATCTTCTCGCCGACGAGGGCGTTCGTGAGCGTCGACTTGCCCACGTTCGGGCGGCCGACGAAGGACACGAAGCCCGCCCGGTAGGGAGCGGCGGCGGGAGTGGTGTCGGTCATCGTGCGTCCTCGTGCTGATCGCCCGTGGCTCCGCGGGTGGGAGCCGTGCTCGGGCTGGGGGTGGTGGTGCCGCCGTCCGCGATGATCGCGACGGGGCCGGTGCCGGGCTCGCCGGCGGTGTCCAGATCGGGATCGCGGCGGACGATCACCGTGGAGATGGTCCCACGGCGCGGGTCCGCCTGCTCGGCCTCGAGCAGCACTCCGCCGATCCGCGCCGTCGCGCCGCGCTCGGGGAGGCGCCCGTAGGCCTTGGTCAGCAGTCCGCCGACCGAGTCGACGTCGTCGTCCTCGAGGTCGAGCTCGAACAGCTCGCCGAGCTCGTCCACCGGCAGGCGCGCCGAGACGCGGTAGACCCCGGGCGCCGTCTCCTCGAAGAGGTCGACCTCGCGGTCGTACTCGTCGGAGATGTCGCCGACGAGCTCCTCGATCAGGTCCTCCAGCGTCACCAGGCCCGCGATGCCGCCGTACTCGTCGACCACCATCGCGAGGTGGTTGGACTCGAGCTGCATCTGGCGGAGCAGCTCGTCGGCCTTCTTCGACTCGGGCACGAACAGCGCGGGGCGCGCGAGATCGGCGACCGTGTCGTCGTCGTCCGGCCGCTCGTAGGTGTGCCGGGCCACGTCGCGCAGGTAGAGCACGCCGAGGACGTCGTCGACGCCGTCGCCGATGACGGGGAGCCGGGAGATGCCGCGGCTCAGCAGGAGCCCCATGCCGGCGCCGACGGAGGAGGTCGCCTCGATCGTCACCATGTCGGTGCGGGGCACCATCACCTCGCGCACGAAGGTGTCGTTGAACTCGAAGATCGAGTGGATCAGCTCGCGGTCGTCCTGCTCGAGCACGTCCTGCTCCGTCGCCTCGTCGACCATGCTGAGCAGCTGCTCCTCGGAGGAGAACCCCGCCGAGCGCCCGGTCCCCGGCGTCACCCGGTTGCCGAGAGCCACGAGCCCGTGCGCGACCGGGCCCAGCGCGAGCCGGAGCACGTGCACGAGCGAGGCGCTGGTGGACAGGACCGCACGCGCGTTCGCGCGCCCGACGCTGCGGGGGCTGGAGCCGACCAGGACGAACGAGACCGCCGCCATGATCAGGACCGCCAGCAGGAGCGCGAGCCAGAGCTGCGGGACCTCGACGACCAGCACCGTGGTGACGAACACCGCGGCCGTCGTCTCGGCCGCGATCCGCGAGAAGTTGACGACGTTGACGTGGGCGCTCATGTCGCCCGCGATCGCGCGGAGAGCGCGGGCGCTGCGGGAGTGCTGGGCCATGTCGAGCAGGTCGCTGCGCGAGAGGACGCCGAGTGCGGCGTCGGTCGCGGCGAACCAGCCGCCGACGGCGACGAGCGCGAGGGCGGCGATGAGGAGCTGGAGAGTGGGCACGGCGCGCTCTAGCGGCGTCGCTCGCTGATGTGGAAGCCGACCAGGATGTCGCGCTGGATGCCGAACATCTCGCGCTCCTCCTCCGGCTCGGCGTGATCGAAGCCGAGCAGGTGCAGGAGCCCGTGGGCGGTCAGCAGCTGCAGCTCGTCGAGCACGGAGTGGCCGGCCGACTCGGCCTGGGACTGCGCGACCTGCGGGCAGAGCACGATGTCGCCGAGGAGCCCCGCGGGGGTCTGCTCGTCCTCGGTCCCGGGCCGCAGCTCGTCCATCGGGAAGCTGAGCACGTCGGTCGGCCCCGGCTCGTCCATCCACTGCACGTGCAGCTGCTCCATCGCGCCCTCGTCGACCAGCACGATCGCGAGCTCGGCGTCGGGGTGCACGTGGAGCGAGTCGAGCGCGTAGCCGGCGAGGCGCAGCAGGGCGGCCTCGTCGACGGGGACGCTCGACTCGTTGTTGATCTCGATGCTCACGGGGGCGGGTCTTCCTTCGGTTCGGGAGGGGCGGGCGGGCTCAGCCGCGCGGAGGCTGGCGGTCGCCGGGCGGGCGGGCGGCCTGGCCGCGGCGCTCGGCGCGGTTCGCGAACTCCCGGGCCTGCTCGCGCTCGAAGTGCTGCGCCTGCTTCTGCTGGTCGTACTCGGTGTACGCGTCCACGATGCGGCCGACCAGGCTGTGGCGCACCACGTCCTCGCTGGTCAGGCGCGAGAAGTGGATGTCGTCGATGCCGTCGAGCACGCGCGTCACGAGGCGGAGTCCGCTCGCGCCGGTCGGCAGGTCGACCTGGGTGATGTCGCCGGTGACGACCATCTTGGAGCCGAAGCCGAGGCGGGTGAGGAACATCTTCATCTGCTCGGGCGTCGTGTTCTGCGCCTCGTCGAGCACGACGAACGAGTTGTTGAGCGTGCGCCCGCGCATGTAGGCGAGCGGTGCGACCTCGATCGTGCCGGCCGCGAGCAGCTTCGGGACGATCTCTGGGTCCATCATCTCGTTCAGCGCGTCGTAGAGCGGGCGCAGGTACGGGTCGATCTTGTCGGTGAGCGAGCCTGGCAGGTAGCCCAGCCGCTCCCCCGCCTCGACCGCCGGGCGGGTCAGGATGATCCGCTCGACCTCCTTGCGCTGCAGCGACTGCACGGCCTTCGCCATCGCCAGGTAGGTCTTGCCGGTTCCGGCCGGGCCGATGCCGAAGACGATGGTGTTCTGATCGACCGCGTCGACGTACTCGCGCTGCCCGAGCGTCTTGGGCCTCACGCTCCGTCCGCGTGCCGTGAGGATGGCCTGGCCGAACGCCTCGGCCGGGCTCACCGGCCCGCCGTTCTGCAGGATGCGGGCGGACTCGCGCACGCCCTCCGGGTCGAGATCGTGCCCGCTCGCGGTCATGCGCACCAGTTCTTCCACCAGGCGCGTCGCCGCGGCGACGGGCTCGCGCTCGCCGTCGAGCGTCACCTCGTTGCCGCGCACGTGCACCCGGACATCGGGGAATCGTCCTTCGACCGCTCGGATGAGGCGGTCCTGGGGTCCGAGGAGGCGCACCATCGCGACTCCGTCGACGGCGACGACGCGCCGCGTCGTCTCGGACGCGTCCGCGCCGGGGGCGGGACGCTCGTCGGGGCTCGCGCCCGTGTTCTCAACCGGTGGCAAGGGAGCCTTCCGTCTGGTGGCCGCCCAGGACATGGGCGTGCACGTGGAACACGGTCTGGCCCGCCTCTTCGCCGGAGTTGAAGACGAGGCGGAACTGACCGTTGCTGTGGGCGTCGGCGAGCGACTGGGCGACCTGCACCATCTCGGCGAGCAGGGCGGGATCGGCGGCGGCGAGGGCGGCGACCGTGGCGTGCTCCTGGGTCTTCGGGAAGACGAGGAGGTGGACGGGCGCCTTCGGCTCGATGTCGGTGATCGCGAGGATGCGCTCGTTCTCGAACACCACATCGGCCGGGATCTCGCCCTGGACGATTCGCGTGAAGACGGTGGGTTCGCTCATGCACCCATCTTAAACGGGGCCCGTGCGCGACGGGTGCCGCGTTCGCCCACGGCACCCTGCTCCGGCGCCCCGAGTCGGCTGTGGAGGAGCGTCACCAGCGGCCCAGGCGGGCCGAGAGGACGGCGATGGCGGCGGGACCTGCGGTCGAGGTGCGCAGGACGGAGTCGCCGAGCGCGACGGCCTCGGCGCCCGCCTCCGCGAGCAGCCGCAGCTCCTCCGGAGCGATGCCGCCCTCGGGCCCGACGACGAGCACCAGGTCGCGTCCGTCCGGGACCACCTGGGAGAGCCGCGCCTGCGCCGAGGGCTCGAGGACCAGCACGCGGGACGTCGCGGCGCGCGCGACGAGACCGCGCACCTGCTCGAGCGGCGCGACCTCGGGCACCCGGGGGCGCAGCGACTGCTTGCTCGCCTCGCGCACGATGGCGCGCCAGCGCTCGCGCCCCTTCTCCTCCTTCGGGCCGGACCACCGCGAGATCGACCGCGCGGCCTGCCACGGGACGACCTCGTCCACCCCGAGCTCGGTCGCCGCCTGCACGGCGAGCTCGTCGCGGTCGCCCTTCGCGAGGGCCTGCACGAGGACCAGGCGCGGGGACGGCACCGGGGACTCCTGCACCGACTCCACGACGAGCACCACTCGCGCCGGCTCCGCGCTCTCGACGACCGCGGTCGCGACGAGTCCGCGCCCATCCCCGACCCGGACGCTCTCGCCCGCGCGGATCCGGCTGACGGTCGCGGCGTGCCGTGCCTCCGCGCCGGTGAGCGCGAGCCGGCCCCCGACGATGAAGCCCTCGGAGTCCAGCGACTCGTCGATGTAGTGGTGCGCCACGGGCTCAGCCCAGGAAGCGGTCGCGGAGCTTGGAGAACAGGCCCTGCTGGAAGTGGGTCAGCGCGGGCTTCTGCGGCTTGTAGTGCTTCGCCAGCTCCTGGACCAGCTCCCGCTCGCGGTGGCCCAGCTTCGTCGGGGTGACGACCTGGATGCCGATGCGGAGGTCGCCGCGTCCGCTGCCGCGCAGGCGCGTGACTCCGCGTCCCTTGATCGTGACGATCTCGGTGCTCTGCGTGCCCGGCTTGATCTCGATCTCGATGTCCCCGTCGAGCGCCTTGAGCGACGCCGTGGAGCCGAGGATCGCGTCCGTCATCTGCACCTCGAGGGTGCAGAGAAGGTCGTCGCCGTTGCGGCTGAAGACGTCGTGGTGCTTGACCTTGATCTCGAGGTACAGGTCGCCGTTGGGGCCGCCGGCCGGGCCGACCTCGCCGCTGCCGGGCATCTGCAGGCGCAGGCCCGTGTCGACTCCCGCGGGGACGTCGACGGGGATGGTGCGGCGGGCGCGGACGCGTCCCTGGCCCTGGCAGGTGGAGCAGGGGGTCGCGATGACGGTGCCGTAGCCGCGGCAGGTGCCGCAGGGGCTGGCCGTCATCACATTGCCCAGGAGCGAGCGGACCGTGCGCTGGATCTGGCCGGAGCCGTGGCAGATGTCGCAGGTCACCGGCGAGGTGCCGGGCTGGCAGCACGAGCCCTGGCACGTCTCGCAGAGCACCGCCGTGTCGACCTCGAGGTCGCGGTGGGTGCCGAAGATGACCTCGTCGAGCGAGACCTCCACGCGCAGCAGGGCGTCCTGGCCGCGCTCGCGGCGGGAGCGCGGCCCGCGAGACGAGCCCTGCGCGCCCTGCCCGAAGAAGGTCTCGAAGATGTCGCCGAACCCGCCGAAGCCCTGGCCGCCGCCGCCGAAGCCCTCCTGGGGCCCGCGGTCGTACTGCGCCCGCTGCTGGGCGTCGCTCAGGACGTCGTAGGCGTGCGTGACGAGCTTGAAGCGCTCGGAGGCGTCCGCGCTCGGGTTGACGTCGGGGTGCAGCTCGCGGGCGAGTCGGCGGTACGCCTTCTTGATCTCGTCGGCGGAGGCGTCGCGGTCGACGCCCAGCACTTCGTAGTGATCGGCCACAGGTGGCTTCGTCCTTCGTTCGTGGGTCGGTGGGCCGGGCACGGCGCACCGGGGGGATCCGGCGGGGGCCGGGAGGTCGGGCCTACTCCTCGCCGAGGAGGCGGGAGAGGTAGCGGGCGACGGCGCGCACCGCGGTGATGTTGCCGGAGTAGTCCATCCGGATCGGGCCGAGCACGCCCAGGCGCGAGACCTGGCCGCCCGCGGTGTTGTACCCGCTCGTGAGCACCGAGGTCTCCTGCAGCCCGAACGGCGCGTTCTCGCGGCCGATGCGCACCGAGATGCCCCGGGGGTCCGGGGTCATCTCGGCGAAGAGGCGCAGCAGCTCCACCTGCTCCTCGATCGCCTCGAGCACGGGGTAGATGCTGCCCGAGAAGTCCTCCTCGGTGCGGACGAGGTTCGCGGCGCCGGCCATGACCAGGCGGTCCTGCCGGTTGGCGCCGACCTGCTCGAGCAGGGTCTGCACGATCGGCGTCAGCACGTGGCGCCGCTCGGGGCTGAAGCGCTCCGCGACGGAGCCGAGCGTCTCGGCCGCCTGCTGGAGCCCGAGGCCCAGCACGGCCGTGTTGAGCTTCGCGCGGATCTCGCCGAGGAGCGCGTCGTCCACGTCCTCCGGGGTCTCGAGCACGCGCTGGTCGACCCGGCCGGTGTCGGTGATCAGCACCGACAGGAGGCGGCGGGGAGCGAGGGCGACGAGCTCCACGTGGCGCAGCCGCGCGGCTCCGAACGACGGGTACTGCACGAGCGCGACGCTGTTGGTGAGCTGCGAGAGCAGGCGGACGGTCTTGACCAGCACCTCGTCGAGGTCCGGGCTCTGCCCGAGGAACGTCTCGATCGCCTGGCGCTGCGCGGAGGTGAGCGGGCGCAGGTCGGCGAGCTGGTCGACGAAGAGGCGGTAGCCCTTATCGGTCGGCACGCGGCCGGACGAGGTGTGCGGAGCCGCGATCAGCTCCTCCTCCTCCAGCTGGGCCATCTCGTTGCGGATGGTGGCGGCCGAGACGCCGAACGCGTGGCGCTCGACGATCGACTTGGAGCCCACCGGCTCCCGGTTCGCCACGTAGTCCTGCACGATCACGCGCAGGACCTGGAGACCGCGCTCCGTGACCATACGACCGACCTCCCGCCGGACTCCGAGTGCCCGCGGGCACGACCGTCTGCGGCGCTGACGCCGCGCGGAGCCTGGCACTCCGCAACTCTGAGTGCCAATCATAACCGGGAGGCGGACCGCCCGGCGGGGTTGCGCGGGGATCGGCCGGGGTGCACTCCTGCAGGGCCGCGGGGAGGAGCCCCGTCATCCCCGAGGAGGAGGTCCCGCGCGGCCCGGTGCGGAGGGAGTCGCCGCATGCCACGATGGACGCCGAGCGCACGGGGGACGCCCGTCGCCGCCGCCGGAACGGAGACCATCATGTCGGCCACCCCTCCCCCGCCCCCCGTCTACGGGACCCCGGCTCCGCCGCTGAACCCGGCGGACGAGAAGACCTGGGCGATCGTCACGCACGTGACCGGCATCTTCTTCAGCTTCCTGCCCTCGCTGATCGTCTTCCTGGTCTTCAAGGGGCGCGGACCGTTCCTCGAAGCGCACGCCAAGACGGCCCTCAACTTCCACCTGACGACGCTGATCGCCTACGTCGCCGGGACGATCCTGTCCTTCGTCCTCGTCGGCTTCATCGTGTTCCTGGTCGTGCCGATCCTGGTGATCGTCTTCGCGATCATCGCCTCGGTGCGCGCCAGCGCGGGCGAGTACTACACGTACCCGCTCAGCATCCCGTTCTTCAAGTAGCCGCGGAACCGGGGCGGCCGTGCGCCTGCCGCCCCGGGATCCGGCCTCAGCCGTCGGTGAGGCGCCGCACGACCGCGTCGGCCAGCAGACGGCCGCGCAGGGTCAGCACGATCCGCCCCCGGAGCGCCGCCCGGCCGTCGACGAGGCCGTCGGCGATGAGCCCCGCCACCTCGCTGCGCCGACCGGCGTCGATCGAGTCGATCGGCAGCCCGTCCGCCAGGCGCGAGCGCAGCAGCACGTCCTCCACCCGCCGCGTGCCCGCGTCGAGCGTCTCCCGCCCGGCAGCGGGCGAGGCCCCGGTGCTCAGCCGGTCGGCGTAGGCCGCCGGGTGCTTCACGTTCCACCAGCGCACGCCCCCGACGTGGCTGTGCGCCCCGGGGCCGACGCCCCACCAGTCGTGGCCGAGCCAGTACGAGAGGTTGTGCCGGGAGCGGTGCGCGTCGTCGCGCGCCCAGTTGCTGACCTCGTACCAGGAGTACCCGGCCGCGGCCAGGCGCGCGTCGGCGAGCTCGTACATGTCGGCCGTGAGGTCGTCGTCCGGGGTCGCGACCTCGCCGCGGCGGATCTGCCGGGCGAGCTTCGTGCCGTCCTCCACGATCAGGGCGTAGGCCGAGAGGTGGTCCGGCCGGTTGGCGAGAGCGGAGTCGAGCGAGCGCTCCCAGTCGGCGAGGGACTCCCCCGGTGTGCCGTAGATGAGGTCGAGGCTGACCTGCAGGCCGGCCTCCCTCGCCCACTCGACCACGAGCGGGACCCGCTCCGGGTCGTGGGTGCGCTCGAGCGTGGCGAGGACGTGCGGCACGGCCGACTGCATCCCGAAGCTGACGCGGGTGAAGCCCGCCTCGGCCAGCGCGCGGAGGTAGGCGGCGTCGACGGAGTCCGGGTTCGCCTCGGTGGTGATCTCGGCGTCGGGCGCGACCCCGAAGTGGGTGCGGAGGCCGTCTAGCATCCGCACCAGGTCGCCGGCGGGCAGGAGGGTGGGCGTCCCGCCGCCGAAGAAGACCGTGCGGGCGGGGCGTCGGGGCAGACCCGCGCGCTCGAGCACCTCGGCACCGAGAGCCATCTCGGTGATCGCCTCGTCGGCGTAGTCCTGCTGCTTCGCCCCGCGGAGCTCGGTCGCCGTGTAGGTGTTGAAGTCGCAGTACCCGCAGCGGACCCGGCAGAACGGCACGTGCACGTAGAGGCCGAGGTCGCGCTGCTCCACGCCGTCGACGACGGACGCGGGCAGTCCGCCGTCGAGCGGAGCAGGATCGGCGATCGGGAGGGCGCTCCCCACGTCAGCTGACGCGCGCCGGCAGCAGCGCGCGCAGGTACTTGGCGACCTGGCGCTTCTGCACGGCGCGCAGCACCGGCGCGCCCAGGCGGTAGAGGCGGGTGGAGGGTCGCGAGAAGACCCGGATGACGAGCCAGACCGAGTCGTCCGCGCGCTTCTCGACGACGAAGGACTCCTCGCCGCTCTCGGGGTGGCCCTCGAGAGTGCCGTAGGCGAAGCCGACCTGGTCGGGCTCGTCGACGACGTAGACCACGCGCACCGGGGCGTCGAAGACGCGGCCGAGCAGTGTCACGCGGAGCACGGCGGTCACGCCCGCGGTGATGTAGGGGGTGCCGTCGGGAGCGAAGTGCTCCTCCGTCGGCCGGCTGACGAGGTCGATCGGGGTGCCCGCGGCGTCGAAGTTGACCCCGGTGTACTGCACGCCGCTGCCGCTGGTGATGTCGGTCACCTCGATGCCGCTGCCGCGCTGCACGCCCCAGGTCATCAGGGAGGCGGTGGTGATGGCGAAGCGCTCGTCGCCCGAGCCGAGCCGGGCCTCGAAGCGCTCGGCCGTGAAGCCGTCCGGCGGGTACTCGAGCAGGTCGGGGGCCAGAGTGCCGCCGACGGCCGCGTAGGTGACCTGCGGCTGGCCCTCGAAGTTGGAGCGGCGGATGCTCACGTCCCGACCTTCTTCCCGGACTCCTCGAGCGCGGCGCGCGTCGAGTCCGCGTGCCGGGTGGTGCTGTCCATCCGACCCAGCGTATCCGACCGTCGCCGCCCCGAGCCGGGAACGACGGAGGGCCCTCCCCCGCCGGAGCGGGAGGAGGGCCCTCGTCGTGGTGCGGGTCGGGTCAGCTGCAGGGCGTCAGCTTCGCCACGGCGTCCGAGAGGGTGCCGGTGCCGCCGAGGAGGACGACGCGCGTCGCTCCGCCGGCCTTGATGTCCTGCAGCACCTTGACCGGCACGCAGGTCGGGGGCACGGCGAAGAGGGGGCTCCCCGTAAGCCCGGCGGCCGCGGCTCCCGCCAGAGCGTCGGGGAAGTTCTCTCCGGTGGCCAGGAACACGGTCTTCGACCCGCGGGGGAAGGCCGCCAGGTTGAGCTGCTCCGAGGTGTCGTAGCGGTCGACCCCGCCGATGCGGTTGACGACCGGTCCGGCCGGCACCGTGAGGGAGTTCTGGATGCCGGCGCTGACCGACAGCTCGGATCCCGCGATGGTGAGCACCGGCGGCCGGAGCCGCGTCAGGATCCCGACAGTGGTCGGGTCGGCCGCCGGGAGGCCGCCGTTCACGAGGACGACGGGGGCGGAGTTCTTGCCCGCGGCGGCGGTGGCGCTGAGCGCGTCGGGGAACTTCTCGCCGGTCGCGAGCCAGGCCCCCTTCGGCGAGGTGCCGAAGGCGCTCTCGATGATCTTCCGCGACGTGTCGTAGCGGTCGGTGCCTCCGAGGCGGAAGACCCTCCCGTTCGCGTACTGGCCGAGGTCGGTCGCGAGGGCGTCGCTGACGCTGAGGTCGGAGCCGACGACGACGATCCGCTGGGGCTTGAGACGGGTGAGCTCGTCGCGCACGACCTGGCTCACAGAGTCGCGGTCGACCAGGAGGAGCGGGCCGCCCTGCTTCGCGGCGGCGGGACCGGCGCTGAGCGCGTCGGGGAAGTTCGCGCCGGTGGCGATGTAGACGACGGGGACGCCGGGGGTGTCGAAGGTCGCCTTCGAGATCTCGACGGCGGTGCCCTGGCGGTCGGTGCCCGCGAGGCGGACGACCTCCAGGCCGGTGCCCGGCGTCGGGGTGGTGGTCGACGGGACGACGCGCAGCGGCGCGCGCACGATGACACCGGTGCCTGCCGGCTGCTCGCCGCCGCGGCTGAGCCCCTTCACCTCGACGGACGGGGCGCCGAGCGGCGTCGTGTCGCTGAAGGTGAGGTAGCGGTCGAAGAACTCCTGGGTCGGGGTGATCGCGATGCCCCGGCCGTCCTGCACGACCTTGGGGACGGCCTTCAGGCGGCCACCGTCCTCCGTTCCGACCGTGGCGCTGAGGCCCGCGAGGTCGAAGAAGCCGGGGACACCGGAGTCGAGGACGATGACGTCGCCCGCGCCGGCCTCGGTGACAGTGCCGCCGCCGGCCCAGAATTCGCCGCCGGCGCGCTCGGAGGAGGTGGACGTCGACAGGTCGAGGTCGGCCTCCGCGGACCCGCTCGCAGCAGTCACCTGGAGGTCGGCGGAGAGGGCGAGGACGAAGCCGGTCCGGTCGACGCCGGCCGGAGCGTACGCGTCGTCCGCCTCGTCCTCGGCGCCGTTCAGGAGGAGCGAGAGCGAGGTGCCTCCGAAGGAGCCGGCGGCGCGTCCGATCGGGATCTGGATCGAGTTGGTGGCGGTGTCGACGACGGATTCGCCGCTCTCGAGGTCCGTCGCGGTGCTCCTCAGCTGCCACGTCACGACCCGGTAGCCGGGGTGCGACCACTCGGTGAAGGTGTCGGGAGCGGTGGAGTCGGGCAGCTCGACGGTCAGCGTGGTCGCGTCTGCGGCCACCGGAAGCGGCACGTCGGTGCCGAACCGGGCGCTGTCCGACCAGGAGTAGGGCGCGGGCGCGACCGGGATCACCTTGTTCGCTGCCGAGGCCGGTCCCGCCGCCACCAGCGATCCCGCTGCGACGGCCGCGATGCTCGCGAGCGCCGCCCCCGTCCTGATCCAGCGCTTTCTCGTGCTCGTAGGCACCACGGACTACCACCCTTCGTCATGGTGGAGGACCGGTCGTCGACGCTGCAGCCCCCCGTGCGGATCGATCTCGATCCACGGCCGCGTCCTGGCGTCCGAAAGCTATCGGTCCGCTGTGAGGCGCCGCAATCCCCGCGGACACGATGTCCCGGACGGGGGGTGCGTCACCCGTCCGGGAGGGGGGACGGGCGCCGGCGACGGGGCTCGCGCTACTTCTTGTCCTTGGTCTCGACGTCGCCCGAGAGCGCGGCGATGAACGCCTCCTGGGGGACCTCGACGCGGCCGACCATCTTCATCCGCTTCTTGCCCTCCTTCTGCTTCTCGAGGAGCTTGCGCTTGCGGGTGATGTCGCCGCCGTAGCACTTGGCCAGGACGTCCTTGCGCATCGCGCTGATCGACTCGCGGGCGATGATCCGGGCGCCGATGGCGGCCTGGATCGGCACCTCGAACTGCTGACGCGGGATCAGCTTGCGCAGGCGCCCCGTCATCAGCACGCCGTAGGCGTAGGCCTTCTCCCGGTGCACGATCGCGCTGAACGCGTCGACCTGCTCACCCTGCAGCAGGATGTCGACCTTCACGAGGTCGGCCTCCTGCGAGCCGGCGGGCTCGTAGTCGAGCGAGGCGTAGCCGGCGGTCTTGGACTTGAGGTTGTCGAAGAAGTCGAAGACGATCTCGCCGAGGGGCATGTGGTAGCGGATCTCGACCCGGTCCTCGCCCAGGTACTCCATGCCGATCAGGGTCCCGCGGCGGCTCTGGCAGAGCTCCATGATCGTGCCGACGTAGTCCTTCGGCGCGAGGATCGCGGCCTTGACGATCGGCTCCGTGACGGCGGCGATCTTGCCGACGGGGAACTCGCTCGGGTTCGTGACGGTGACGGTCTTCTTGTCCTCCGTCGAGACCTCGTAGATGACCGAGGGCGCCGTGGTGATGAGGTCGAGACCGAACTCGCGCTGCAGGCGCTCGGTGATGATCTCGAGGTGCAGGAGGCCGAGGAACCCGCAGCGGAAGCCGAAGCCGAGCGCCACCGACGTCTCGGGCTCGTAGACGAGTGCCGCGTCCGAGAGCTTGAGCTTGTCGAGGGCCTCGCGCAGGTCCGGGTAGTCGCTGCCGTCGATCGGGTACAGGCCCGAGAAGACCATCGGGAGCGGCTCGGTGTAGCCGGGCAGCGCCTGCGTCGCGGGCTTCGACGCCGTGGTGACGGTGTCGCCGACCTTCGACTGGCGCACGTCCTTCACACCGGTGATCAGGTAGCCCACCTCGCCGACCGCGAGACCCTGCGTCGCGACGGGCTCGGGGCTCGACACGCCGATCTCGAGGATCTCGTGCGTGGCGCGGGTCGACATCATCTGGATCTTCTCGCGCGGCGAGAGCTTGCCGTCGATCATCCGGACGTAGGTGACGACCCCGCGGTAGGCGTCGTACACGGAGTCGAAGATCATGGCGCGCGCAGGGGCGGAGGGGTCGCCGACGGGCGGCGGGATGAGCTCGGTGACGCGGTCGAGCAGCGCCTCGACGCCCATGCCGGTCTTGCCGGAGACGCGGAGGACGTCGTCCGGGTCGCCGCCGATCAGGCTCGCGAGCTCCTTCGCGTACTTCTCGGGGTCCGCGGCCGGCAGGTCGATCTTGTTCAGGACAGGGATGATCGTGAGGTCGTTCTCGAGCGCGAGGTAGAGGTTCGCGAGCGTCTGGGCCTCGATGCCCTGCGCCGCGTCGACCAGGAGGATCGCGCCCTCGCAGGCCGCCAGCGAGCGGCTGACCTCGTAGGAGAAGTCGACGTGCCCCGGAGTGTCGATCATGTTCAGGGCGAACGTGCGCCCGTCGCGCTCCCACGGCATCCGCACGGCCTGCGACTTGATCGTGATGCCGCGCTCGCGCTCGATGTCCATGCGGTCGAGGTACTGCGCGCGCATCGCCCGGTCCTCGACGACACCCGTGATGCCGAGCATCCGGTCGGCGAGGGTGGACTTGCCGTGGTCGATGTGGGCGATGATGCAGAAGTTGCGGATGGACGCCGGATCGGTCGCGGCGGGCTCGAGCCCGGAGTGTGCACGTGGAGACATCGTGGGACCAGTGTCCCATGCCCGGCGGCGGAGGCCGGGACCGGCGGCTACAGATCGAGTCCATAGGTGCGGGTGGGCTCGACGCCGGGCGGGTTCTCCCGCTCGCCGAGGCGGACGAAGCCCATGCTCTCGTAGAGGGCGTGCGCGGTGGTCATCAGCGTGCCGCTGTTCATCACGACCCGCTGGAGGCCCCGCTCGGCGGCGAGCATCACGACGAACTCGGTGAGCAGCCGCCCGAGACCCCGCCCGCGTGCCTCCGGGGCGACGGCGAGCAGCCGCCAGTCCAGCTCGCCGGGGCGGCCGAGCTCGTACAAGTTCGCGCCCGGGCGCGCAGTGGTGACCGTCGCGAGGATCCGCCCGTCGCCCTCGACGGCGACCCAGACCTCGCCCTCGACGTCGTGCCGGGCGACCGCGGCGACGTCGGCGGCGTACTCCTCCCCCAGCTCGTAGTCGTGGGCGTAGGCGGCGAGCCGCAGGCGCGAGACCTCGTCGTACTCCTGGGCCCGGACGCGCCGGACCAGCACCTCGGCGGCGCTCATCCGCGCACCGGGGCCGGGAGAGCGCGCAGCCCGTGCTCCAGCGCGGCGGGGTCAGCGGCGAGGCAGACGCGGATCCAGCCCTCGCCGGTGCGGCCGAAGGCGCTGCCGGGAGCGACGGCGACGAGGGTCTCGAGGAGGAACGACTCGACCCAGGAGGCGACGTCCCCGCCGGTCGCGTGCGCCATGTCGATCCACAGGTAGAACGCGCCCTCGGGCTCGCGGTAGGCGATCCCCCGCTCGTCGAGCACGCCCGTCGCGAGCCGCAGGTTGGCGAGGTAGTGGTCGGAGGCGGCGGCCACCGCGTCCTGCGGCCCGGTCAGAGCGGCGAGGGCGGCGCGCTGGTCCGGAGTGGCGACGCAGCTGATCGCCGCCTCCTGCACCGTGACCATGATCGACGTGAAGCCGGGAGGCGTCACGAGGTAGCCGACGCGGACGCCGGTCATCGCGTAGGTCTTCGAGAAGGAGAAGACGCTGAGGACGCGGTCGGCGTCGTCCCCGCGCTCCTGCGCGATCGCCGCGAGGCTCACGTGCGGGCGCCCGTAGGTGAAGTACTCGTAGACCTCGTCGCTGAGCACCCACAGGTCGTGGCGCCGGGCGATGTCGAGCAGGCGCTCGAGGACCTCCCTCGGGAACACCACGCCGAGCGGGTTGGACGGGCTGTTGACGATCAGGACGCGGGTCCGGTCCGTGATCAGGCGCTCGACCTCCTCGGGATCGGGGAGGAAGGCGTTCTCAGCGCGCAGCGTGTACGGCACGGGCACGGCGCCGATGGTCCGCGCATTGGTCGTGAAGACGGTGTAGCCCGGGTCGGGGATGAGCACCTCGTCGCCGGGCCCGAGCAGGAGCGTCATCGCCTGGTGCAGCGCCTGCGTGGCGCCGACGGTCACCCACACCTGCTCGACGTCCGCCTCGATGCCGTTGTCGCGCGCCAGCTTCTCCACGATGGCCCGCCGGAGCTCGGGCACGCCGCCGTTGGGCCCGTAGCGGGTGTCGTCGGCCGCCCACGCCGCCCGGGCCGCCTCGATGATGTGCGGCGCGGTCGGCACGTCGGGCTCGCCCACCGCGAGGAGGGTGACTCCATCGAGCCGCAGCGCGATCTCGAACAGGTGGCGGATGCCCGAGGGCGGCACCGCGGAGAGGTGATCGGCGAGACGGGGCACCGGCGTCACGTTACCGGCGGGCCCGGGCCGCGAGACGCCGCGGCGGTCCGCCTCCCCCGGCGTGTCGCCCGGCGGGCCCGACCCGGACGGCGCCGCACTCGCGGGCGCGGCGCGGTTGAAGGGTGACGACGGGTGCGCTAAAGTTCCTTGTTGGCTTGCGCTCCCCCTCCGGACACCCGGCAGGCGTGGAGTGATCAGAAGCCGGCGACCTCCAGTCGCACCGCAGGGCGTTCAGACGCCCGCGGAAGGGGCACTCCGTCGAGTAGCCGGCTGCACACACGCACATCCGAGAAGAAGGTAATCCACGTGGCAAACATCAAGTCGCAGATCAAGCGCAACCTCACCAACAAGAAGGCGAACGAGCGCAACAAGGCCGTCAAGAGCGAGCTGAAGACCGCCATCCGCTCGGTCCACACCGCCATCGCCGCCGGCGACACCGAGAAGGCCGGCACCGCCCTCGCCTTCGCCGCCAAGAAGCTCGACAAGGCCGCCAGCAAGGGCGTCATCCACAAGAACCAGGCCGCGAACCGCAAGTCGGCCATCGCGAAGCAGGTCGCCGCGCTGTAATACTGCGCGAAGCGGAAACGACGAAGGGTCCGGCCTCTGGCCGGGCCCTTCGTCGTTTCCGCTTCGCGGTCGACGGGCTCCTCGTGCCTCGTCGCCCGTCGCGCAGTCGGCTTCCGCGCTTGGTTGCGGTGGGAGGAGCGGGTTCCGTTCCGGGTACGTCGATCCGCTGACACGCGGATCGCCGGTGACCCTGCGAGGGCATCGTCCGGCTCTCGATCGGCTGCGGCCCGGTCGGCTACCGCGGAGGGTCGCGGGGGGAGGAGCGGAGAGCGTTTCGGGGTACGACGATCCGCTCGCACGCGGATCGCCGGTGACCCGCACCGATCTCGACGAGCTCCTCGTGCCTCGTCGCCCGTCGCGCAGTCGGCTTCCGCGCTTGGTCGCGGTGGGAGGAGCGGGGAGCGTTCCGGGTACGACGATCCGCTGACACGTGGGTCGCCGGTGACCCTGCGAGGTCGTTGTCCGACTCTTCGTCGGCCGCGGTGCGACCCTGCGAGGGGAGGTGATCCCCTCACTGCTGGTCGAGTGGACGCGGAGCGGCGTATCGAGAACCGCCGGGGACGAGGTCGGTGCGGATCGCGGGCGCAGGGTCTTTCGGGCGGGTCAGAGGCCCCGGGCGGAGACGACGGAGACCATGCGCTCGAGGGCGTACACGGGGTCGCGGGTGGCGCCCTTCACGTTCGCGTCGGCGTCGGCGACCGTCAGGATCGCGGTGCCGAGGCCCTCGCCGGTCCAGCCCTGCAGGTCGCGCCGGGCCCGGTCCACCTGCCACGGAGCGAGGCCCAGACGCGAGGCGACCTGGCCCGAGCCCTCGCGCGAGCCGGCGACCTTCGCCATGGTCCGCAGCTTGCTCGCGAACGCGGCGACGATCGGTACCGGGTCGGCGCCGGAGGCGAGGGCGTGGCGGAGCCCGAGCAGCGCCTCGCCGTGACGGCCCGCGATCGCGGAGTCGGCGACGGTGAAGGCCGTGGTCTCGACGCGGCCGCCGTAGTACTTCGCCACGGTCGCCTCGGTGATCTCGCCGGTGACGTCGGACAGCAGCTGCTGGCACGCCGACGCGAGCTCGTCGAGGTCGTCGGAGAAGGCAGACACCAGGGCTCGGACGGCACCGGTGGTCGCCGTGCGGCCGGCGGTGCGGAACTCGGCGATCGCGAAGTCGACCTTGTCGCTCTCGCGCTTGAGCTCGGCGCAGACGATCTCGATGCCGCCGCCCGTGCCCGAGCGGATGGCGTCGAGGAGCTTCTTGCCCCGGTTGCCGCCGCCGTGGCGGAGCACCAGGGTCGCCCCGTCCGCGGGCGCCGAGAGGTAGTCGAGGGTCTCGAGGAGGAACGCGTCCGTGCACTTCTCGACGTTCGAGACGCGGATGAGGCGGGGCTCGTCGAAGAGGGACGGGCTCGCGAGCGTCAGCAGCTCCCCCGGCGCGTAGCCGCCGGCGTCGATGTCGCTGACCTCGAGGCTCGGATCCTCGGCCCGGAGGAACTCACGGAGGAAGCGCAGCGCGCGGTCGGCGAGGAACTGCTCCGGGCCGGTGATCAGCACGATCGGCGCCGGCCGGGTCTGGTTCCAGGCGAGCTGCGGGATCGCCGCCTTCGAGGGCGCTGCCTTCGCGCGCGCCGGGGCCCTGCCTGCCATGCCGTGTCCTTCCGTGCCGCGCCCGTCCGAGCGCCCTCCACCCTACGGCCCGCTCACGGCGCCCCGAGGCCGCCGCGGGAGCCGTCGCGCCGCTCACCCAGACCGCGATCCCGTCGCTGCGGGACGCGAGCACGACCGTACCCTCGACATCCGACCTCAGCGCCTCGACCCCGCGCTCGGCCAGCAGAGCGAGGAGCGACGGATTCGGATGTCCGTAGTCGTTCTCCGCCCCGACGGAGATCAGCCCGACAATCGCGCCGAGCGCGTCGTAGAGGGCGGGCGACTGGTCGGCGGAGCCGTGATGCGCGACCTTGACGACGTCGACCCGGCCGACCGGCAGCCGGGAGACGCGTCCCTGCTCCTGCTCGCCGAGGTCGCCCAGGAGCGCGACGGAGAGCGGGCCGCCGCGGGCGTCCGGGCCGATGTCGACCCGGAGGGTCACGCTCGCCTCGTTCCCCCGCAGCGCGCTCCGCCGCTCCGGCCACTCGACCCGCCAGCGCAGCGAGCCGAGCGCGCCGCTGTCGCCGCGGACCGCCTCCTGCACGGCGACCCCCGCGCCGGTGAGCGCCGCCCGGTCGCGCTCGTCGTCGCGGCCCGCGGCGGGCCCGACGAGCGCGGCGTCGGTCCGTCCGAGGACGGCCTGGAGCCCGCCGACGTGGTCGAGGTCGTAGTGAGTGAGCACCAGCAGCGGGATCCGGTCCACTCCCATCAGGCGGAGGCAGGCCTCGAGCGGTGCGGGCTCGGGCCCCGTGTCGACGAGCAGCACGCCCGCGTCTCCGCGGAGGAGGACCGCGTCGCCCTGCCCGACGTCGCACATCGCGACACGCCAGTCCTCGGGAACCGAGGCGGCGCGGAGGAGCGGCGTGGCGACGGTGGTGCCGCCGGCGGCGGCGATCGCGCACGCCAGCCCGACGGCGGCGACCCGGCGCACCCGCGCGAGCCGCGGCGACTGCGTGACGAGCACGAGGGCGAGCAGGGTCAGCACGGTGAGCGCGAGCGCTCCTCCCACTCCGGGCCACCAGGCGATCCTCGGGGCGGGCCACGAGTCGACGGCGCGGGCGATCGAGGCGATCCACCAGGCGGGGACGGCGGCGAGCCGGATCGCCGCGTCGGCGGCTCCGGGCCACCAGGGAGCGAGCAGGCAGCCGATGAGCCCGAGCCCGGTCGCGGCGGGTGCCGCGGGCTCGGCGAGCAGGTTGGCGAGCACTCCGTACACCGGCACCGACGGGTCCACGAGCAGCAGCACGGGCTGGCAGGCGAGCTGCGCCGCGGTCGGCACCGCGAGCAGCAGGGCGAGAGGCCGGGGCAGCACTCGACCGAGAACGCCCGCGATCGGCTCGGCGAGCAGCAGGAGTCCGGCGGTGGCGAGGACGGACAGCACGAAGCCGAGCCTCCCCGCGATCGAGGGGTCGGCGGCCACGAGCACGACGACGGTCGCGAGCAGGGCGGGCACGGCCGCTCCGGAGCGACGCCCGAGCCGCGCGAGGAGGACCACCGTCGCCATCATCGCGGCCCGCACCACGCTCGGCTCGGGGGTCACCAGCACGACGAAGCCGGCGAGCAGGGCGAGGGCGGCGACGGTCCGGAGGCGGCGCCCGGCGCCGAGGAGCGCCACGATCGTCCAGCCGGCGACCACCACCACGGCGCAGTTGGCGCCCGAGACGGCGGTCAGGTGGGTGAGTGACGCGGTGCGCATCGCCTCCTCGAGCCCCGCGTCGAGCGCGGACGTGTCGCCGGTCGCGAGGCCCGGCAGCAGACCCGCCACGTCGCCGCCGACCAGCGCCGCGCGTTCGAGGAAGCGCGAGCGCAGCACCTCCGCGACGGCCGCCGCTCCCCCGGGACCGCGCCGGTCCTCAACGGACGCCGCTCTCAGCATCGTCGCCTCGCCGACGGACCCCTTCTGCGCCGCAGCACGCGCCTCCAGGTCGAGCTCGGCGCCCACGGGCAGACGACCGCCGGGATCGGCGAGCAGCACGCGGACGGGGGCCGCGGTCGACGCGTCTCCCACCCGCAGCGCCGTCGCGTCGAACCACACTCCCCCGGTCGCGAGCGGTCGGGCACCCGTATCGACGCGCACGGTGACCGGAGTGAGGGCGCGATCCTCCTGGGCCTCCCGCAACAACGCCGGGTGGCCACCGGGCGCCGCAGCGACGACGGAGGTGAGGGCCAGGGCGGCACCCGCGCCCGCGACGAGCACCGCTCCGACCAGCCGCCCGCCGAGACCGCGCCGGAGCAGGACGCACGCCGCCCCGAGGAGCACCCAGCCCGCGGCGCACCACGAGAGGCCCCCGTCGAGCACTGCCGCGACCGGCAGCATCCCGGCCGCCCACGCGGTGGTCCAGGCGGCCACCGCTGCCGGCAGGAGCCGCAGGTCCGCCGCCCGCACGCTCCTCACGGCGCGACCTGGTCGCGGAACGCGGCGAGCGTCTTCTCGCCGATCCCGGGGACCTCGAGCAGCTGGTCGACGGAGGAGAACGGGCCGTTCGCCTCCCGGTGGGCGACGATCTTCTTCGCGGTCGCCGGGCCGATCTCGGGCAGCTCCTCCAGCTGGGCGGCCGTCGCCGTGCTCAGGCTCAGCACGGATCCGGCGGCGGAGGCCCCTCCCGGAGCGGATCCGCCCGGAGCCGCTCCCGCCGCGGCCGGCGCCGCTCCCACGGCCGGCACGACGATCTGCTCGCCGTCGACGAGCCTCCGGGCCAGGTTGACCGCCGCGCGCTCCGCCGACTCGTGGAACCCGCCGGCCGCGGCGACCGCGTCCGCCACCCGCGCCTCCGGCGACAGGACGTACAGCCCCGGGGCGGCGACCTCGCCGGCCACGTGCACGTAGAGCGACTCGGCCACCGCAGCGGGCGCATTCGTCGTCACGGCGGGCTCCAGGACGCGCTCGTGCCCGCTCGACCGCGCTCCGGCGAGCAACACCGCGACGACCGCGGCGCCGATCACGAGCACGACCGCCGCTCCCACCCCCACGCGCCAGCGCGGGCGGGCGCGCCGGGGCCGCAGCAGCGCCGTCGGCTGCTCGTCGTCCGTCCCGCTGGTCTCTGGCATCCGACGACGGTAGGACCCGGAGCGGGAGCCCCGCGGGCGGCCGAGGCCGTTCCAGGGACAACTTCCCGATTCGCGTCCTGTGAAGGAGACGCCGAGGTCACGGTGGTGCAGCCATCTCGAATGCGCGGCTCGCGAGATTCGTGTCCCATCGCTCTCTTCCTCGTGTCTTCGGAGAACGAGGACTCCGCAAGAGTAGAACACTCTCGATATCCATAAATCCTCGTCCTGAATCGCCAGGGAGAGCGTGAAAGAAACCGTGGGAAGGAAGCAGTAGACAAGCTAGGCTCCGTTACATGAGCGAGCCGATAGATCCCACGACGACGAAGCCGCCAGGCGACCCGTGGAGATCCGGTCGATTCTGGCGGATGACTGTCGCTCTCATACTGACGATCGGCTATGCGATCGCCGCCGTGTGGTTCTACAGGGAATGCAGCGGGATCCGACTTTATGAGGGCGGAGCGTTGCAGAGCACGTCTCTGACGTGCGCCCCTCCTGATCTGAGCAGTGCGTCCGTTCTTGCCCTGGTCCTCGTCGTCGTCGCACTCCTCTGGCCCGACCTCTCCGAGATAGCGGTTCTCGGCATTTCTTTGAAGAGACGAGTCGAGGCCGTCGAGGCGGGTGGCGAGGTTATCCGGGACGAGGTGGAACTCCTGCGCAACACTGTGCAGCTCCAACTCGTGCAGCAGGACGCCTCCGCTTCCGCCAGCACCACGACGTCGACCATCATTCACAACTATCCCACCCCCTGGAATGCTGAGGACAGCTTGAACCTCCAGGGCGTGAGCGGATCCGGCACCGGATTGGCTCCCGAATCCACCGGCTCGAGCAAGGAAGAACGGAGTAACTCGGATCTCGTCGTCGACATTCTGCGCGAATACGAGTCTCTCGCCACGCAAGTGGGATTCAATGCCGTGCGTGGACGAGGACGGCCGAGCCTGGCCGAGGCCGACCGGAGGAAGAGGGAGACGAATTTCGTCTCGAATCACGCGGACGCCATCCGGACCGTTAGGAACCTGCGGAATGCCGTCGCTCACGCCCAAGAAGTTCCACGACGAGACCTCGAACGTGGAATCGAACTGCTCGAGGAACTGAACACCGAGGCGGCCAAGGCCCTTCCGGCCTCCGAGGGGGAACCCGAGCAGAGCTGACCCTCAGGCGAGCGTCATCGAGCAGATCGTGCGCACGACGGGGCCCCTCCTGCGAGAGGAGGAGCCCCGTCGGGACGGATCGGCGGCTAGACCGCCTTCGTCACCAGGTTCACCAGGCGCGGCGCCCGCACGATCGCCTTCACGACCTCGCGGCCGACGAGAGCCCGGGCGACGCCGGCCGTGGCGCGCGCCTTCTCCTCGAGCTCGTCGGAGGAGATCTTCGGCGAGACCTCGAGCCGGTCGCGGACCTTGCCGTCGACCTGCAGGATCGCCGTGACCTTCTCCTCGACCAGCAGCGACGGGTCGGCCTTGCGCCACAGCGCGTGCGCGACGGTGCCCTCGTAGCCCAGGCGGTGCCACATGTCCTCGGCCGTGTACGGCGCGAACAGGTTGAGAGCCATCGCGACCACCTCGACCGCCTCGCGGACCGCGGGGTCCCCGGCTCCGGCGCCCGAGTCGACGACCTTGCGGGTCGCGTTGACGAGCTCCATCAGCCGCGCGACCACGACGTTGAACTTGAACGCCTCGATCAGCGACGGGGACTCCGCGAGGAAGCGGTGGGTCTGGCGGCGCAGAGCCGCGTCGCCCGACTTCCACTCGACGTCGGGCCTCGAGGTGACGTCCTTCGCCAGGCGCCAGGCGCGGGCGAGGAACTTCGCGCTGCCGCCGGGCGAGACGTCGGCCCAGTCGATGTCGTCCTCGGGCGGGCCGGCGAACGCCATCGTCAGGCGCACGGCGTCGACGCCGAACTCGTCCAGCTGGTCCGAGAGGCGGACGATGTTGCCCTTCGACTTCGACATCGCCGCGCCGTCCATCTGCACCATGCCCTGGTTGAGCAGCGCCGTGAACGGCTCCGTGAACGACACGTAGCCCAGGTCGAACAGCACCTTGGTGATGAAGCGCGCGTACAGCAGGTGCAGGATCGCGTGCGTCACGCCTCCGACGTACTGGTCGACGGGCGCCCACTTCTCGGCGAGCTTCGGATCGAAGGCCTGCGTGTCGTCCTTCGGCGAGAGGAAGCGGAGGAAGTACCACGAGGAGTCGACGAAGGTGTCCATCGTGTCCGGGTCGCGGCGCGCGGGCGAGCCGTCCACCGGGTGCGGCACGTTCACCCAGTCCTCCGCCGCTCCGAGCGGCGACGAGCCCTTCGGCTGCAGATCGAGGCCGTCGGTGGAGGGCAGGACGACGGGCAGCTGGTCCTCGGGCACCGGCACGAGCTCGCCGTCGGCTCCGTGGATGATCGGGATGGGGGTGCCCCAGTAGCGCTGACGCGAGATCAGCCAGTCGCGCAGGCGGTAGTTCTTGGCCGAGCGGCCGCGGCCGCGCTCCTCGAGCATCCTGATGACGCGCTCGATGGCGGTGCGCTTGGAGAGCCCGTCGAGCGGCCCGGAGTTGATCAGGCGGCCGTCGCCGGTCAGCGCCTCGCCGGTCGTGGCGGGGTCGAGCGAGTACTCCTTCTCGAGCGCGGCCAGCTCCTCCGGATCCTCGGGGATGACCGGGATCGCCCCGGTGACGGAGGCGTTGGTGTCGACGACCACGCGCACGGGCAGGTCGAAGGCGCGGGCGAAGTCGAGGTCGCGCTGGTCGTGCGCGGGCACGGCCATGACGGCTCCGTGGCCGTAGTCGGAGAGGACGTAGTCGGCGGCCCAGATCGGCAGCCGCTCGCCGTTCACGGGGTTCACCGCGTAGCGGCCGAGGAACACGCCGGTCTTGGGGCGGTCGGCGGTCAGGCGCTCGATCTCGCTCGACTTCTGCACCGTCTCGAGGTAGCTGCGGAACGTGTCGCGGATCGCGGGCTCGGAGCCCTCGACCAGCTCGGAGGCGAGGTCGGAGTCGGGTGCGACGACCATGAAGGTCGCCCCGTAGAGCGTGTCGGGGCGCGTGGTGAAGACGGTGACGCGCTCGTCGCGGCCCTCGATCTCGAACTCGACGTCGGCGCCGATGGAGCGGCCGATCCAGTTGCGCTGCATGGCGATGACCTTCGACGGCCAGGAGCCCTCGAGCTGGTTCAGGTCGTCGAGCAGCCGGTCGGCGTAGTCGGTGATCTTGAAGTACCACTGCGTGAGCTTCTTCTTGACCACGACCGCGCCGGAGCGCTCGGAGGTGCCGTCCGCCAGGACCTGCTCGTTCGCCAGGACCGTCTGGTCCACCGGGTCCCAGTTGACCCAGCTGTCCTTGCGGTAGGCGAGGCCCTTCTCGTACATCTTGAGGAACAGCCACTGGTTCCACTTGTAGTACTCGGGGTCGGAGGTGTGCAGCACGCGGTCCCAGTCGAAGGACGCGGCGTAGCGCTTCATCGAGCGCTTCTGCTGCTCGATGTTGTCGTAGGTCCAGGTGACCGGGTTCAGCCCGCGCTTGATCGCGGCGTTCTCGGCGGGCAGGCCGAAGCTGTCCCAGCCGATCGGGTGGAGGACGTTGAAGCCCTGCTGGCGCCAGTAGCGCGCGATCACGTCACCGAGCGCGTACGCCTCGGCGTGGCCCATGTGCAGGTCGCCCGAGGGGTACGGGAACATGTCGAGCACGTACTTGCGGGGGCGCTTGTCGTCGGGGTCGTCCGTCGCGAACGGGCGCGTCTCCTCCCAGATCGGGAGCCACTTCTCCTGGAGCGCTCGGAAGTCGTAGCGCTCCTCGTCGCTCGCGCCGGTCTGCCGGGAGGTGTCTTCTGCCACAGGTGCTTCTCACTTCTGAAGGAGGGGGAGAACGCGCACGCGTGGGCGGCTGCGTTCGACCATCAACCCTACTGGCCCCGCGCGCACGGCAGACGAACGCGGCGCCCGCTCACTCCTCGGCGGCGCCCAGCACCGCGAGGAGCGCCCGCGCCTTCAGCCGCGTCTCCTCGACCTCCTCCTCCGGCACCGAGAGCGCGGTGATGCCGCCGCCGGTCCCCAGGCGGGCGCGCTCGCCGTCGAGCACGAGGGTGCGGATCGTCATCGCGAGGTCCAGCGAGCCGTCCGAGCCCAGGCGGCCGAAGGCGCCGGAGTAGACGCCGCGGGGACCGCCCTCCCACTCCCGCAGCAGCTCCACGGCCCGGCGCTTGGGCGCTCCCGTCATCGAGCCGGCCGGGAAGAGGGCTGCGATCAGCTCGGCGATCCCGACGCCGGGCGCCCGGCGGGCCGAGACCTCGCTGACCAGCTGGTGGACGTGCGGGTAGCTCTCCACCTCGAGCAGGCGGTCGACGACGACGGAGCCGGGGGCGGCGATCCGGGCGAGGTCGTTGCGGACGAGGTCCACGATCATCACGTTCTCGGCCCGCTCCTTCACGCTCGACACGAGCTCGTCCCGGAGCGCGCGGTCCTCGTCGGCGTCCCGGCCCCGGGGGCGCGTGCCCTTGATGGGATGCGTGGCGACGCGTCCATCGGCCCCGCCGGTGAGGAACCGCTCGGGCGAGGCGCTGACGAGCGCGAGCGGGCCGAGGCGGATCAGCCCGCCGTGATGGCTCGGGCTGGAGCGGCGGAGGCGACGGTACGCCTCGACCGGATCGAACCGGCCCTCGACGACGATCTCGTCGGTGAGGCAGAGCTGGTAGGCGTCCCCCGCGCGGATGGCCTCCTGGCAGCGGCCGATCAGCGCCGTGTACTCGGCGGCGGAGTGACGGCGGACCGGGACGCCGGCGGGCTCGGGATCCGCGGGGTCCGCGGGTGCGAGCGCGCCGACGAGCTCGAGCAGGCGCACGGTGAGCTCCTGCGCGTCTCCTGTCGCGACCAGGCGGACGGTCCGGGTGCCGTGGTCGAACTCGAGCACGGGGTCGCCCCGGAGCAGGGCGAGGGCCGGCGGATCCGCGGGGCCGGTCGGCGCCGAGGGCAGGGAGACGGAGGCGGCTCCCGCCTCGTAGGAGATCCAGCCGTAGCGGCCGAGCGCGCGGTCGCCCGCGGGGGCCTCGTCGTCGATCGCGGCGAGCGCCGCCGCCACGTCGCCGCCGGCCTCGACGAGGAGCACGTCCTCGCGGGCGCACGCCCCGAGGTAGGAGCGGCCGCTCGTCGCTCCGAGGCCCGAGTCGAGCCAGAACGACGCCTCGGCCGTGGCGAACAGGGCGTGGTGCGCGAGCTCCGGATCGACCCAGGGCAGCTCGACCGAGCGGACGTGCCGATCCTCCGAGACCACTGGGCTAGCGTAGGCGGTCGTGGACGGCGAGCAGGTTCGGGAGTGGGACGGGCGGGCCCTGACGACCGTTCCCGAGCCGCCCGGCACGTCCCTGGACGCCGCCGACTCCTGGCTGGTGGACGAGGGACGGGTCCGCGGGCTCGACCTGCACCGCGAGCGGTTCGCCGCCTCCGTCGCCTCGGCGGGCGGGCACCCGGACGTCGAGGCGTTCCTCGACGCCGCGATCGCCGCCCTTCCCCGCGAGGGCCGCTCCTTCCCCCGCGTCGAGCTCTCGGGTGGCGCCCTGCGGCTCCGGCTGCGACCCGCCCCGCCGACGACCCGCTCCGTGGTGCTGTGGACGAGCCCGGTGGATCCGCGCCGGACACCCTCCTGGAAGGGGCCGGACATCGCACGTCTTGCCCTCCTCCGCACGCGCGCGCACGCCGCGGGAGCGGACGAGGCCGTGCTGCTCGACGCCGAGGGCGCTGTCATCGACGGAGCGAGCAGCGCGATCCTGTGGTGGCTGGGCGACGCGCTGGTCGTCCCTCCGGCGACGAGCACCCGCGTGCGCAGCGTGACGGCTCGCACCGTCTCGGTGCTCGCCGGCGCGCTCGGCGTGGACGTGATCGAGGCCCCGGCCGAGCCGGAGTCGCTCGAGGGCCGTGAGGTCTGGACGGCCAACGCCCTGCACGGTCTGCGGCTGGCGACCGCCTGGGCGGACGGACCGGCGCTCGCCGCGGAGCCGGGCCGCCTGGACGCCTGGCGGAAGCGGCTGGACGCTCTCAGGCGGCCTCTCCCGGCGCTCTGACCCGCGGAGGACCTCAGCTCCCGCGCGTCCCCCAGACGGAGGGCCCCCGTTCCGGTCGCACTCGTGCGTCCGCCGTGCGAGCATCGAGTACCCCCTCTGCCGGCCCCCGCCGGCCACTCGAGAAAGTCCTGCGATGACGCGTTCCCCCTCCCCCCGCCCCCTCGCCTCCGGGCTGATCGCGCTCGTCGCGACCGGTGCCCTGCTCTTCGGCGCGACCCCGGCCCTCGCCGCGGAGAACCCGCAGAAGCCCCTCTCCTCCTCCGAGGAGGCGCCGACCGGCCTCGCTCCCGCGAGCGAGTCGCCCGAGGCCGCCCAGCAGACCGCCCGCGCGGCCGTCAGCTACTACAACGCCCTCGTCGGCGGCGAGGAGCTGGCCGCCGGACAGCGGATCGTCTCGGGCACGAACGGCTACTCGTTCCGGATGCAGACCGACGGCAACGCGGTGGTCTACGACCCGCAGGGCCGCCCCACCTTCGCGACGAACACCCAGGGCCGCGGCGACCACCTGGTCATGCAGACCGACGGCAACATGGTCGTCTACTCCGCCAAGGGCGGTCCCGTGTGGAGCACGAACACGATCAACGAGGCGGGCGCCTCGGTGATCATGCAGCCCGACGGCAACCTCGTCGTCTACCGCGAGAACGGCTCGCCCGCCTGGGCGAGCAGCGTCCGCCGCGTCATCGCCGAGCCGGTGACCGACACGCTGTTCACGGAGCAGACCCTCCGCCCCGTCCACCAGCTCACCTCCGCCGACGGCCGCTTCAGCGCCGTCATGCAGAACGACGGCAACTTCGTCGGCTACGGCCCCCAGGGCGCCGTCTGGGGCACCGGCACCGGCGGCTCCGGCAACCGCATCACCATGCAGAAGGACGGCAACGCCGTCATCTACGGCTCCGACGGCTCCGTCAAGTGGTTCTCGGGCACGCGCGGCAAGGACCTCCGCCTGGGCATCAACAACGCCGGCTCGCTGATCATCGTGAACCCGTCCGACGACGTGATCTGGACCAGCCAGGCCGCCTTCCCCTCGACCACTCTCTACGCGGCGAACTCGCTCGAGGCGGGCAGCTTCCTCCGCTCCGCGAACGGCGTCTACCGAGCGGTGATGCAGGCGGACGGGAACTTCGTCGTCTACGGCAAGAACGGCCCGATCTGGGCGTCGAAGACCACCCGCGCAGGCGGCTTCTTCGCCCTCGACACCAGCGGGCAGATCGCCGTGGGCACCGAGACGACGAGCGGATGGTCGGTCGTCCCGCCCGCCGCGTCGGTCGGCCCCTACAAGCTCGTCATGCAGGACGACGGCAACCTCGTCGAGTACGACAGCCGCCGCGCGGTCTGGGCCAGCCGCGGCTGACGCCCCTCCGCCACGACGCCCCCTGGTCCCCGGACCGGGGGGCGTCGTCGTCTCCCCCGCCGTGGGACGATTCCCCCGACCCCGCCGCCCTCCCCGACAGGACTCCTGCGATGACGCACCTCCCCTCCGGCCGCTCCCTGACTGCCTCCCTCGCGGCGCTCGCCGCCACGGGCGCGCTCCTGCTGAGCTCGCTGCCCGCCGCCGCGGTCGAGGCCCCGCCCTCGGCGTCCTCCGCCGTCGCCTCCGCCGCGGTCCTCCGTGCCGGCGAGCAGCTCGCGCGCGGCGAGCGCCTGGTGTCCCCCGACGGCGCCTCCTCCCTCGTGATGCAGACCGACGGCAACGCCGTGGTCTACGCCGCCGGCGGCCGTCCCACCTGGGCCTCGGGCACGCAGGGGCGCGGCGACAGCCTGCGGATGCAGGACGACGGCAACCTCGTCGTGTACGCCGCGGACGGGCGCCCGGTCTGGGCGAGCGGCACGGTGGCCGACCCGGGCGGCGAGCTGCGGATGCAGGACGACGGCAATCTCGTGATCTACCGCCGCAGCGGCTCGGCGGCCTGGGCCAGCAGCATCGGCGGCCGGATCGACGAGCCGCGCACCGACACCCTCCGCCGCGGCAGCACCCTCTACGCGGGGAACCGGCTCGCCACCCAGGGAGGCACCACGGCGGTGATGCAGGCGGACGGTAACCTCGTCGTCTACGGGCAGGGCGGGGCTCTCTGGGCGAGCGGCACCCGCGGCCGGGGCAACGTCCTCCGGATGCAGGACGACGGGAACGCCGTGGTCTACACCGCGGACGGCGCGCCCCTGTGGGCCTCGGACACGTCCGGCGAGCCGGGCGCCACGATGGTCCTCCGCGAGGGCGATCTCCGGATCGCGGACGACTCCGGCGTCCTCTGGAGCAGTGCCGCGCTCGTCGTGCGCGACTCGCTCTCCCCGAGCGGCCTCGTCGTCGCGGGCACGCGGCTGACCTCGGCGAGCGGGCAGTGGCGGGCCGAGATGCAGCGCGACGGCAACTTCGTCGTCTACGGGCCGAACGGCGCGGACTGGGCGACGAACACCTCCTCCGCCTCCGGTGCCGCCTTCTCGATGAGCTCCGAGGGCCGGCTCGACGTGGCCGACTCCCGGATCCTCTGGCTGCGGTTCCCGAGGATCTCCTTCGGTATCGGCCAGACCGGCGTCGTCGCGCCCTACCGCCTCGTGCTGCAGGACGACGGCCGCCTCGTCGAGTACGACGGCATCGGACGGGCCGTCTGGGCCAGCCGGGGCTGACGCGCGACGCATGATGGAGGGGTGAGCGACCCCGGCGACTTCATCCGCTCGGCCCTGGAGTACGAGGGCGACGTCTGGCGCGCGCAGGACGTGCGCGAGCGCCTGGGAGCAGGGCTCGACTCGACGGGCGCCTCGGTCGGGGCGGTCCGCGGCACCGTCCGCGACGCGCTGAGGAAGTTCCGCTCGCTCGAGCACGACGACGTGACAGCCCTCTCCTCCGAGCTGTGGGAGCCGGCGGTGTTCGAGCCGCGGCTGGCGGCCGTCGTGCTGCTGCAGTCCCGAGCCGAGTGGCTGCGCGGCTCCGACCTCACCCGGCTCGAGGGCTTCGTCCGCGACTCCCGCGTGGACGAGCTGAGCGACCCGCTGGCCCGCGACGTCGTCGCTCCGCTCCTGGCAGGGCTGCTTGGTGCGGCGCGGACCCGGGCGGACGCGGTCCTCGACCGCTGGGAGGCGGAGGGCGGGCGCCTGGCGCGCGCGGCCTCCCTGGCGCGGGCCTCGGTCCCGACGGAGCACGGCTGAACGGCCGCTCGGACCGACCGCCCCGCGGAGCCGGACGCCTGCTCAGGCGGCCCGGTACTCCTGAGCCGCCGTGCCGTCCGCCACCCGGATCCGCGTGTCGAACTCCAGGCCCGGATCGACCCGGTGCGCGATCAGGACCACCGTCCGCCCCTCGGCGGCGCGGAGCAGATCCCCGAGCAGGGCGTCGGCCACGGGAGCGTCCACCGACGCCGTCGGCTCGTCCAGCACCAGGACGCGGAAATCGGCAAGAAGTGCACGTGCGAGGGCGATCCGCTGAGCCTGGCCGCCCGAGACGAGCGAGCCCCGCTCCCCCACCCGCGCGTCGAGCCCGCCGCGTGCAGCGACCCAGGGCCCGAGCCCGACCCGCTCCAGCACCGCCTCGAGCACGGCGGCGTCGGCCTCGGGCCGCGCGAAGAGGAGGTTCTGCCGGATCGTGTCGTCGAAGAGGTACGGCTGCTGCTCCACGAGCCCGACCCGCTTCCGCACCTCCACCTGCGGCAGCGTGCGCGCCTCGACTCCGCCCAGGAGGTAGCTGCCGGAGTGGTCGAGGAAGCGCACCAGAGCGTGCGCGAGCGTGGTCTTCCCGGACCCGCTGCCGCCGGTGACGAGGACGCGCGCACCCTCCGGCAGGTCGAGCGAGACGCCCCGCAGCGCGGGCGTGTGCGCGCCGGGCCAGCTCACCGTCAGATCGCGCAGGACGATGCCGGCGCCCCGGGGAGCCGGGGCGTCCGGGTCCACGTCCGCGTCGGTCGCGAGCGCCGGCGACGCCGCCTCGGCGTCCAGATCGGCCAGGCGCTGAGCGCTCGAGAGCGCGGTGCGCGCCGCCTGCACGGCGAGCGGCGCGGCGGCGGCGACCTCGAAGACCGCGAGCGGCACGAGCGCGACGACTCCCAGCGCCGGACCGCCGAGGTCGCCGATCGCCGGGATCCCGAGCGCGAGGCCCGCCCAGACCGCACCGCCCGAGCAGAGGGCGAGGACGGCCGCGGCCAGTCCGGCGGAGGCCGCCCGTCGACGCGCCGCCCGGGCGAGCGACTCCTCCGCGCGTGCCACGTCCGCCAGAGCGTCACCCGCGGCATCGAAGGCGATGAACACGTCGAGGCGGGTGACCAGGAGGTTGAGGCGCTCGGCCAGCTCCCCGCGCAACGGCGCCAGCTCGCGGTCCGCCTGCGCGGAGAGCCGGCCGGCGCCCAGAGCCCCGCCGGCGAAGGCGAGGACGAGCAGCGCCAGCAGCACGGCGCCCATCGCCGGCAGGAGCAGCCAGACGCCGACCACGGAGACCGCAGCGACCAGCGCCGCGACGACCAGCGGCTGCACGACGCGCAGCGGCACGTCCTGCTGGGCGTCGACGTCCGCCACCACCCGGGAGACCAGGTCGCCACGGCGCACGCGGCCCAGCCCGTCCGGCGCGACCGGCACCAGGCGCTCGTAGACGCCCGCCCGGAGCTCCGCGAGCGCGCGGAAGGCGGCGTCGTGGCCGGTCAGCCGCTCGAGGTAGCGGAAGAAGGCCCGCGCCAGCGCGAACGCCCGCACGCCCACGACGGCCATGGAGAGGAACAGGATCGGCGGCTGCTCGGCCGCGCGGACGATCAGCCAGGCGGAGCAGGCCAGCAGCGCCACGACGGCGGAGGAGGAGAGCAGCCCGAAGGACAGCCCCGGCAGGAAGCGGCGCGGCCCGGGCATCGCGGCGCGGAGGACGTCGGAGCGGTTCACCTCGCGACCGCCCCCGCCGGCGCCAGGGCGATCACGGCGTCGGCCGCCGCGACGGTCGCGGGCCGGTGGCTGGCGACGACGACGATCGTCCCGCTCTCCGCCAGCGACCTGAGTCCGGCGAGCAGCGCCCGCTCGGACTCGTCGTCGAGGGCGGCGGTCGGCTCGTCCAGGGCCAGCACCGCGCACCCGCGCTCGAGCAGGCGGTGCACGGCGCGGGCGACGGCGACACGGGCGCTCTGCCCGCCCGAGAGGCCTGTCCCCTCGGCGTCGAGCCGACGCTCGGGGTCCACGTCGACCGCGGCGATCGCCAGGGCCCGCCGCACGCGCTCGGGGTCCGGCGAGAGTGCTCCGAGCCCGACGGCGGAGGCGACGCTCCCCGGGAGCAGGTCGGGCCGCTGGCCCGCCCAGGCGAGCGTCGACCGCAGATCCGCGACCGGCGACCCGCCGAGCAGCAGCGTGCCCGAGAAGGGCACGAAGCCCGCGAGCGCGGCGAGCAGCGTCGACTTCCCGGACCCGCTGGGCCCGGTCACCACGGTGATCGACCCGACGGGGAGCACCGCGTCGACAGGAGCGAGCGTCCGCCCGCGTCCGTCGTCGACCGCGAGACCCCGCAACTCGAGCACCCCCGTCGCCGCCGGAGCCGTCCCGCGAGCGGGCAGCGCCGCCGCGCGCTCGAGGACGGCGAAGGCGCGGTCCGCCGCCTGCACCCCGTCGGCCGCCGCATGGAACTCGGCACCGACCTGGCGCACCGGCAGGAACACGTCCGGCGCCAGCACCAGGACGAACAGCCCGACGGCCAGCCCCAGCGAGCCGTCGACCAGCCGCAGCCCGATCGACACGGCGACCAGTGCGACCGAGAGCGAGCCGGCGAGCTCCAGCACGAAGCCGCTGACGAAGGTCACCCGCAGCACCTTCATCGTGTGCACGCGGTAGTCCTCGGTCAGCGCGCGGATCCGCGTCGCCTGCCGCTCGGCCCGCCCGAAGATCTTGAGCGTCGCGAGGCCGCCGACGGTGTCGACGAAGCCGGACGCGAGGGCCTGCAGCCGCTCCCACTGCCGTGCCTGCACGGCCTGGGTCGCCCAGCCGATCAGCACCATGAACACCGGGATGAGCGGCAGGGTCACCACCAGGAACACCGCGCTGAGCGGATCGGCGAGGAAGACCACGAGTGTCAGGAGCGGCGTCGCGACCGCGGTGGCGATCAGCTGCGGGAGGTAGCGGGCGAAGTAGCCGTCGAGGGAGTCCAGTCCGCCGCCCAGCAGCGCGACGACCCCGCCCGAGCCCCCTTCGGAGCGGCCCGCCGGGCCGAGCTCGACCAGTGCGGCGAGGACCGCCTGCCGCAGCTGCGCCTTCGCTCCTGCTCCTCCGCGCACAGCGTTCACCTCGGTCGCCCAGGCGAGAGCCGCCCGCGCCGCGACGACCGCGAGCAGGGCGGCCAGCAGCGGCGCGAGATCGTCGGCGCTCCTCCCGTCGACCGCACCGGCCACCAGCTGCGCCACGAGCCACGCGAAGGCGACGATCGCCAGGGTCCTCGCCAGCGCGAGCACCCCGCCGAGCAGGAGGAACACGCGGGCCGCCCGGGCGTAGCGGAGCAGGCGCGGATCGAGGGGCTTCACGTCAGTGGGCGTCGACCGGGATGTGCGCGCGGCTGATGCGCTTGCGGAAGATCCAGTAGGTCCAGGCCTGGTAGCCGACGATGAGCGGCACGAACACCAGGGCGGTCCAACTCATGACCGTCAGCGTATAGGGCGTGCTGGAGGCGTTCTCGATCGTCAGCCCGTAGGCGGGGACGTTCGAGGCCGGCATCACCACGGGGAACAGCGTCGCGAAGAGGGCGAGCACGGCGAGCGCGATGGTGCCGGCCAGCAGCGCGAAGGCGCGTCCCTCCCGGCCCCGCGTGATCGCGAGCCAGCCGCCGACGAGGGTCGCGGCCGCGCCCGCCGAGAGCGCCCAGGAGGCGGTGCTCCCCTGGCCGAGGTTGGTCCAGGCCAGGAAGACCGCGGCGACGACCACGGTGAGCAGCCCCGCGCGGGTCGCCAGGCGGCGCGCACGCTCGCGGATCTCCCCCTCCGTCTTCAGGGCGACGAAGACGACTCCGTGCGTGAAGAACAGCAGGAGGGTCGTCGCTCCACCCAGCAGGGCGTAGGGGTTCAGCAGGTCGAGGACGGTGCCGGTGAAGTTGTGGTCGGCGTCCATCGGGACGCCCTGCACGATGTTCGCGAAGGCCACGCCCCAGAGGAAGGCGGGCACCGCGGAGCCGACGACGATCATCGTGTCGAAGCGCCGCTTCCACTGCGCCTCCGGACGCTGGTGCCGGTACTCGAACGAGACGCCGCGGGCGATCAGCGCGAGCAGGATGAGCAGAAGCGGCAGGTAGAACCCGCTGAAGAGCGTGGCGTACCACTCCGGGAACGCGGCGAACAGGGCGGCGCCGGCGACGATCACCCACGTCTCGTTCAGGTCCCACACCGGGCCGATCGTGTTGATCAGCACGCGGCGGTCGGTGTCGTCGCGCCCGAGGAACGGGATCGACATGCCGACGCCGAAGTCGAACCCGTCGAGGACGAAGTAGCCGATGAAGAAGAACGCGACGATCCAGAACCAGAGAACGGCGAGATCCATGAGGGGTGCCTCCTAGTAGACGGTGCCGACGAGCTGCGGGCGACCGCTCTCCTCGTCGACCTCGGGAGCGTCGTCGGGGCCGGCCTGCGCGGCCCGCTTGATCAGGCGGAACTCGACCACGGCGAGCGTGCCGTAGATCGCGGTGAAGGCGAGCAGCGAGATCAGGACCTCGAGGCCGCTCACTCCGGGCGAGACTCCGTCGGCGGTCTTCAGCAGTCCGAACACGAGCCACGGCTGGCGGCCCATCTCGGTGAAGACCCAGCCCACGATCATCGCCATCAACGGCAGCGGGGCGGCCCAGATCGCGACCTTCCACATCCACTGCTTCGGCTCGCGGCCCTTCCGGGTGAACCAGAGGCCGGCCGCGGCGACGCCGATGGCCAGGACGCCGAGGGCCATCATCCAGCGGAACGACCAGTAGGTGACCCAGATGATCGGCGTGTAGTCGCCGGGTCCGTAGACCTGGGTGTACTGCGCCTGGAGGTCGTTGATGCCCTCGACCGTGCCGGTGAAGGTGTGCGTCGAGAGGAAGGAGAGCAGGTAGGGGATGCGGATCGAGAACAGCTCGCTCGAGCCGTCCGGCGTGCCCCAGGTGAAGACGGAGAAGGAGGCGTCGACGCCCGTGGAGGTCCTGTAGAGCGCCTCCGCGGCCGCCATCTTCATCGGCTGCGTGTCGACCATCGCGAGGCCGAGCGAGTCGCCGGTGAACAGGGTCAGGCCGCCGCTGACGAGCATCATCCAGGCGCCGAACCTCAGCGCGGGGCGCATGGTCTCGAGGTGCTGGTTCCGCGAGAGGTGGTAGGCCGCGACGCTGATGATGACGGCGGCCGAGACCATGAAGCAGGCGAAGATCGTGTGCGGGAACGCGGCGAGCGCGACCTTGTTGGTGAGGAGCGCCCAGATGTCGGTGAGCTCCGCGCGGCCCTTGGTCTCGTTGATGCGGAAGCCGACCGGGTTCTGCATGAACGCGTTCGCGGCGATGATGAAGTAGGCCGAGAGCGTGGTGCCCAGCGTGGTCAGCCAGATGGTGGCCAGGTGCAGCTTCTCGGGCAGCTTGTCCCAGCCGAAGATCCAGAGACCGATGAAGGTCGCCTCGAGGAAGAAGGCGAGCAGGCCCTCGAACGCCAGCGGGGCCCCGAAGACGTCGCCGACGAAGCGGGAGTAGTCGCTCCAGTTCATCCCGAACTGGAACTCCTGGACGATCCCGGTCACGACGCCCATCGCGAAGTTGATCAGGAAGAGCTTCCCGAAGAACTTCGTCAGCTGCAGGTAGTGCACCTTCCCGGTGCGCACCCAGCAGGTCTGGAAGATCGCGACGGTGAGCGCCATGCCGATCGTGAGCGGCACGAACAGGAAGTGGTAGATCGTCGTCAGACCGAACTGCCATCTCGACAGCAGGAGCGGGTCCAGGAGTTCGTTCACAGCTCCGAGAGTAGGTCGGCGGAAGGGGTCCCACGGCCTCCGATCCCAGTACTGGGGCGGATGTGCGGCCTTCCGCGAGCTCCTGGCGGCACCCTTTCCGGGGTGGCCCCGGACGCCCCTCCGAGCGCTCCAGCTGACCGGTCGCTCGACGTCGAGACAGTCCCTCTCGACGTCGAGGGAGTCCCCCGCGCGGCGACTGCCGAGCGGGGCTCGCCTCCGTCGGACCCGCCGCAGGCGACCTCTCGACGCCGAGCGATCAGGCGGGCGACGGAGCGCTGAGACTTCCTCTCACGAACCTTCAGCGGATTCCCAGGCGCACATCCGCGAGATCGGCTCTGGGAATCCGTTCACTGCGCGACGCCATCGACGGACTCGCCCGGTGAAGAGACTCCCGGAGCCGATGCCGATGTGCCGTCGGCGGGCGCCCCGCGGTCAGCCGGCGTCGACGCGCGAGCGGGAGCCGGAGAACCAGGCGGGCGCCTGGAAGCCGTACTTCAGCACGGGCAGGTCGCGGGTGAGGCGCCAGTAGCCCAGCGCCGCCGCGACGCCGATCCCGCAGACCAGGAGCGGCACGACCGGTCCGATGACGTCGAGCCAGCGCTCTCCGTCGAAGAGCAGCAGGGCACTCGTGGCGAGCGAGACGAAGAGGACGTGCACCACGTACACCGGGAGCGTGTTGCGGCCGATGAAGGTGATCCAGCCCGCGCCGCGCCGGTTCGAGAGGAAGCGGGCGACCACGAGCCCGGCGAGGACCGCCAGCACGCTCACCAGGACCAGCCCGATCGTCAGCAGCGGGAAGCGGGCGCGGACGGCGAGGATCACGCCGGCGAGCACGAGGAACAGCACGCCGAAGCCGACTCCGCTGAGGATCCCGCGGCGCTCCACGAACGCGATCACCGCGTTCCGCAGGTAGAGGCCGAGCAGGAAGAACATCAGGTAGCGGGCCATGCCGTCCCAGGCGATGTTCCCGGTGCCCTCGGAGGTGCTGGAGCGGACGGCGTACCAGACCACGGCGATCGCGGTCGCGATGCCGATCTGCACCCGCCAGTCGATCCGGCCCTGCGCGAGCTTGGCGGCCACGAAGAAGATCGTGAGCGCGTAGAGGAACCAGAGCCCGTTGTGCGGCATCACCGGCTGGAGGAGCAGCGCGAGCGGGTCGGACTCGTCGGTGCCGCCCGGGTTGGGCACCACCAGGAAGAAGAGGAACCGCACCACGGACCAGAGCAGGAAGGCCCAGACCAGCAGGCTCAGCCGCGAACGCCAGAGCTCCGGCCACGACCGGGTGAGCACGGAGCCGGCGAACAGCCCCGAGGCGAGGAAGAACAGCGGCATCCGGAAGGTGATGAGGAGGAGGTTGATCTCGTTCCACGAGTCGGGGGCGATCCCGGCCGTCGTGGTCCACTGTACGGAGTGGGCCAGGGCGACCAGGATGATCGCGATGCCCTTCGCCGTGTCCACCCAGGTGATGCGTGCGCGTGCCATGAGTCCTCGTCGTGATCGTCCATCGGAAGTCGGCCGGCGGCGACGATGACGATGGCGATGTGCAAGTGTTGCACGGCTGTGCATCCTCTGTGATGTTCTGCGCGGATCCGATCACGGCGATCCGGTGACGGAGAGACGGCCACCGGGTGCGCGGGTCCTCGGACGGCCTCCTCGTGGACGACGCGCCCCCGCCGATGCCCGAGGATCGAGCCATGACTCGAGCGACGCCCTCCGGCTCCGCCCCCGGCCCCCGCCGCATCCGCCTCCGCCTCCTGGTCGCGCTGCTGGTGCTCGCGCTGGTCCTCGCCGGCGCGGGCATCGCCCTCTCGCTCGCCTCGCGGAGCGGAGGCGCGGGCGCTCCGGCCGCGAGCTCCCCCGACCCCGGCCCGACCTCCTCCGTCGACATGGCCGAGCGCGTCGCCGGTCTCGAGAAGCGCTTCGCCGCCGGGTTCCCGCAGCACAGCATCGTCCTCACGGGCAGCTCCACGATCGGCCGCTGGACGACCTCCAAGGAGGACCTGCGTCCGCTCGAGACCTACAACATCGGGATCGGCGGCACGACCGTCGCCGATCACCTCGCGTGGCTGGACCGCATGGTCGCCCCTTTCGATCCCCGCGCCGTGATCGTGTACGTGGGAGCGAACGACATCAGCGGCGAGGAGGGCTCGCGCACCGGCGCCCAGACCGCCGGCGCCGTCGTCGAGTACCTCCAGCGCGTGGAGGAGGTCGCCCCCGACGCCGAGCTGTTCTACGTCGAGATCGCGGAGACGCCCGCCCGCGCCTCCGTCGGCGCCGAGGTCCGCGCCGCCAACACCGCGGTCAGCGCCTACGCCGAGACGGACGACCGCGTCACCTTCGTCCCCACCGCCGACGCGCTCGTCACCTCCGACGGCTCTGTCGACCCCTCCCTCTTCGTCGACGACGGCCTGCACTTCGACGAGGCCGGCTACGCCCGGTTCTCGGAGGCGGTCCGCGCGGTGGTCCTGCCCGCTCTGGAGTGAACCGGCGGGCCGACGCACTGCAGCCCCGCTCGACGTGAGCGGCCCGGGGACACCGCGCCCGGAGCCCCCAGTGTTGACCCTGAAGGGGGACACGGCCCCTCCGCCGCGCGCGCCTATCCTGGCCCCGCGTCATCGCCGACAGCGCCCTCTGCACCGCCGCAGACCGCCGCTCGCTCAGCAGCGCCGACCGTCTCGGAGTCACCGATGCCCCGCTCGAGGATCCGCCCCCGTGGTCTCGCCCTGCTCACCGTCCTGGCGATCACGGCCGCCGCGCTCGTCGCCGGGCCCGCGGGTCCGGCGTCCGCCGCTCCCGTCGTGCCCGCCGGCTTCACCGACTCGCGGGTGGCGGCCGTCCCCGCGCCGACCGCCCTCGCCTTCACGACCGACGGGCGCACCCTCGTCTCCTCGCAGACCGGCGCGATCCGGGTGATCCGCGCCGGCGGCCTGGTCGCCACCCCGGCCCTCGACCTGCGCTCGAAGGTCTGCGCCAACGGCGAGCGCGGCGTGCTCGGCCTCGCGGTCGACCCGGCACCGGGCTCGCGCACCGTCGTCGTCTACTACACCGCGAAGGGCTCCGACTCCTCCTGCCCGACCAACGCCGGCGGCACGGTGAACCCCGCGGGAGCCCCGCGCAACCGCGTCTCCTCGTTCCAGCTCGGCACCGACGACCGCATCGACCCGGCCTCCGAGCGCGTCCTCCTCGACGGCATCTACTCCCCCGCGAGCAACCACAACGGCGGCGACCTCGCCATCGGCAAGGACGGCCTGCTCTACGTCAGCGTCGGCGACGGCGGCTGCGACTACCGCGGCGGAGTCGGCTCGCCGGGCGGCAGCGGCTGCGGCGGCCGGAACGACGCCGCCCGCGACCCGAACATCCTGAACGGCAAGATCCTCCGGATCACCCTCACCGGGGGCGTCCCGGCCGGCAACCCCTACCTGGGCACCGGGACCGCCTCCTGCCGGCTCGCCCCGGCCGCCGCGGGCGTGCGCTGCCGCGAGACGTTCGCGAGCGGCCTGCGCAATCCGTTCCGGATGGCCTTCGACCCGAACGCGACCGGCACCGTCTTCCGCATCAACGACGTGGGCCAGGACGCCTGGGAGGAGATCGACCAGGGCGTCGCCGGCGCCGACTACGGCTGGAACACCCGTGAGGGCCACTGCGCGAAGACCGGCTCGGCCTCGAACTGCGGAGCCGCGGCGCCCGCCGGGCTCACCGACCCGGTCCACGACTACGCGCACAGCAGCGGCTGCGCCTCGATCACGGGCGGCGCCTACGTCCCCCGCGGCGTCTGGCCGGCCGCCTACGACGGCGCGTACCTTTTCGGCGACTACGTGTGCGGGAAGATCCGGACCCTCGGCCGCACCGGCGCGGCCGGCGACCTCGTGACCGGCCTCGGCGGCAGCAGCGCCGTCGCCATGGCCTTCGGTCCCTCGCGCGGGACCCAGGACCTCTTCTACACCAGCTACGCGAACGGCGGCGAGGTCCGGCGCCTCGCCTACACCGCCGCGGCGAACCGCGCTCCGACCGCGGCCCTCACCGCCGCCCCCTCCTCCGGCGCGGCTCCTCTCGCCGCGCGGCTGAACGGCTCGGGCAGCAGCGACCCGGAGGGCGGTGCCCTGACCTACCTGTGGTCGTTCGGCGACGGCACCCCCGACCGCATCACGACCGGCCCGACCTTCACCCACAGCTACGCCGCCGGCAGCTGGACCGCGTCCCTCCGCGTCCGCGATCCGAAGGGAGCCGTCTCCGCCCCCGCGACGACGAGGATCACCTCGGGCGACAGTGCCCCGACGGTGAGCATCACCGCACCCGCCGACGGAGGGGTGTTCGTCACGGGCCGGAGCTACGGCCTCCGCGCCACGGCGACCGACGCCGAGGACGGCGTCCTGCCCGCCTCGGCGCTCACCTGGACCGTCCAGCGCCGCCACGCTCAGCACACGCATCCCTTCCTCGGGCCGCTGAGGGGGAACGACCTCTCCTTCGTCGCCCCCGGCCCGGAGGACCTCGCCGCCGCCGCGGACAGCGACCTCCTGATCAGCGTCACCGCGACTGACTCGAGCGGAGTGTCGACGACGGCGACGCGGACGTTCTCCCCGCAGAAGGTGTCCGTCACCCTGGCCACCGCTCCCGCCGGCCGGACGGTCGTCGTCAACGGCACCGAGGTCGCCGGAGGCACGACCGTCGTCTCGTGGGCGGGCTCGGCCCTCCAGCTGGAGGTCCCGGACCAGACCGACGCGTCGGGCACGGCCTACCGGTTCTCGTCCTGGTCGGACGGCGGCGCCGCCTCGCACAGCGTCGTCACTCCCGGGAGCAGCACCACGCTGACGGCGACCCTCGTCGCCGCCGGGCTCCCCGGCGCGCCGACCACGGTCACCGCCACGGCGGGCTCGGACGGCACGGCGACGCTCGCGTGGTCGCCCCCCGCGGGGACCGGTGGCTCGGCGGTCACCGGCTACCGGGTGTCGCGCGACGGGTCCGACACGAGCGGAGCCGGAGCCTGGAGCGCCGTGGTCGCCGCGACCAAGCGCTCGCAGACCTTCACGAAGCTGGTCCCGGGCCGCAGCTACACCCTCTCGGTGCAGGCGGTCACGGCGAACGGCACCGGCCCGGCGGCCTCCGCGCTCGTCGCCGTCCCCTGACCGCCCGGCGTCCACCGGCCTCCCGGGCGCAGCCCTGCCGCCGCCCAGCCGTGCGCCCCTACGATCGAGCCATGCCGAGCATCCGGAGCCGCCGTCGGCCCCAGCCCCCGATCGAGTCCCCGGCGGGCGGGGGCGCCCGGTGAACGACACCCTCACCGGGATCCTGGACTTCGTCGTCAGCGTCCCCCCGGTCTGGCGGACGCTCCTCGCCGGACTCGCGATCTTCTTCGAGACCACGATCCTGGCGGGCCTCGTCGTCCCCGGCGACACGATCGTGATCGTCAGCGCGACCGGCGTGACCAGCCCGCTGCAGTTCGCGGCGCTGGCCGTCACGGTCGTCATCGGCGCCCTCTGCGGCGAGTCCGTCGGCTTCTACCTCGGCCGCTGGTTCGGGCCGCGGATCCGCGCGTCGCGCCTGGGACGCCGGCTCGGCGAGAAGAACTGGCTGAAGGCCGAGCGCTACCTCGCGCGGCGCGGCGGGTTCGCCGTGTTCCTCTCGCGCTTCCTGCCGGTGCTGCACTCGCTGATCCCGCTGACGGTGGGGATGAGCGGGATGCGCTATCGGACCTTCATGGCCTGGACGATCCCGGCGTGCGTGCTCTGGTCGTCCGCCTACGTCGGCGTCGGCGCGGCCGCGGCGGGCAGCTACCGGGAGCTCTCGGAGAGCCTGCACGGCGCCGGCTACGTCTTCGTGGGCGTCATCGTCGTCTTCGCCCTGCTCGTGCTCCTCGGGAAGAAGCTCCTGAACAGAGCGGAGGCGCGTCACCTCGACGAGTGACGCGCCTCCGGGCGTGGATCCGGGGAGGATCAGTCGACGAGACCCGCCGACTTCAGCCACTCGCCCGCGATCGCGGACGCGGACTTCTGCTCGTTGACGCTCTCGGAGTTGAGGGCGACGAGGTCGTCCGCCGTGAGCTTCGCGCTGACCGCGTTCAGCACCTCGGCCGCGTCGTCCGTGATCTTGCTCGAGACGATCGGCACGACGTTGTCGGCCACGAACAGTCCGTCCGGGTCCTCGAGAGCGACGAGGTCGTTCTTCTGGATGTTCGGGTCGGCCGTGTAGACGTTCGCCAGCTGGATCTGGTCGCTGGTGAGCGCGTCGACGGTGGTCGATCCGCCGCTGTCCTCGATCGCCTGGAAGGTGGTCGTGATGCCGTACTTCGACTGCAGGGTGTCGGGCCCGTAGGGGCGCGTCTGCAGCTCGGAGTTGCCGCCGACCACGATCGGGTCGGTGACGTTCTTGAGCGACGCGATGTCGGTCAGGTCCCACTTGTCGGCGAAGGCCTGGGTGACGGTGTACGAGTTCTGGTCGCTGGCCTCAGCGGCGTCGAGGGCGCGGAGGCCGTCGGGCAGCGCGTCGCCGAGCGCGGAGTACACGTCGTCGGCGGTGGTGGCCGTCGCGTCGGGCTCGAGCGCCTGCAGGAGGCTGCCGTCGTACTCCGGGAAGACGTCGATGGATCCGCTCTCGATCTCGGGCAGGTAGATCTCGCGCTGGCCGATGCGCAGCTGGCGGTCGACGGTGAAGCCGTCGTTCTCCAGCGCCTGCGCGTAGATCTCGGCGAGGATCTCGTTCGAGTAGTAGTCCTGCGAGCCGACCACGATGGTCTCGCTGCCCGCAGTCGCACCCGATCCCTCATCGAGCGGATCGCTCGAGGAACACCCTGCCAGTGCCACGACGGCACCGACCGCGAGTGCGCTGAGCGCGACACGGCCCTTCGTGAAATGTGCTGTGAACATTGCTATTTCCCTTCTTCGATGGGGATTCCCATCACCGCGCGTCGTCGGGGCGACGAAGCGCGGGAACCTGTGCGGCCGGCGGTGCCGGCCAGGCCGAGCACGACTCCGCGCGGCACGGCGAGCCGCTGGAGGAGGGCGAACAGGACCTCGCTGAGGAGCGTCAGCACGATCACCAGGATCGAGCCGGCGAGCATCTGCGGGTAGTCCCCCGACTTCACTCCGCGGAAGATGTACTGCCCGAGGCCGCCGGCGCCGATGTAGTCGGCGAGCGTGGCGGTCGCGATGATCTGCAGCGCCGCCGAGCGGAGCCCGCCGATCAGCAGCGGCAGCCCCAGCGGGATCTCGACCTTCGTCAGGATCTGCCACTCGGTCATGCCCATCGAGCGCGCCGCGTCGACCGTGCGGCGGTCGACCGCCTCGAGCCCGGAGTACGCGCCGGCGAGCACCGACGGGATCGCGAGCACGACGAGGGCGATCACCGGAGCGCCGAGGCCGAGCCCCAGGCTCATCGCCGCGAGGACGAGCACGCCCAGTGTCGGCAGGGCGCGCAGGCCGCCTGCGACCGGCACGGCGATGCCCTTGCCGCGCCCGGTGTGCCCGATCAGGTAGCCGATCGGGATCGCGATCGCGGCCGCGATCACGAGCACCAGCAGGCTGATGCCGACGTGCTGGGCGACACGGGTCGGGATCGCGTAGACCCCGGTCCAGTGCGCGGGGTCGGCGATCCAGGCGAAGGCCTCGGCGATGAGGTTCACGACGTCACCGCCCTCTCGACCGCGACCGGTCTGCGCGAGCGGCGCGTGCGGTCCAGAGCCGTCCAGGGCATGAGGAGACGGCCGATCAGCACCAGCAGTCCGTCGAGTACCAGCGCGAGGACGATCGTGAGGACGATGCCCGTGACGATCTCACCGGTGATGCCGCGCTGGAAGCCGTCGGTGAAGAGCAGGCCGAGGCTCTGGATCCCGAGCACCGCGCCGACCGTCACCAGGCTGACCGTGCTGACCGTGACCACGCGCAGGCCCGAGAGCAGGACCGGGCCGGCCAGCGGGAACTCGACCCGCCAGAAGCGCGCCCAGCCGGAGTAGCCCATCGCGGTCGCCGACTGGCGGACGTCGTCCGACACCGCGCCCAGTGCGTCCGAGGTGGTGCGGACCATCAGCGCGACGCCGTAGAGGGTGAGGCCCGTGATCACGTTGGCGGTCGAGCGGAGCGGGATGCCCAGCAGGACCGGCAGCAGGATGAACATGGCCAGCGAGGGGATGGCGTAGAGCACGCCGAGCCCTGTCAGCAGGGTGCCGCGGCTCCAGCGGTAGCGGTTCGCGAACCAGCCGAACGGCAGCGAGACGAGGAAGCTGAGCAGGATCGGCGGGACCGACAGGGCCAGGTGCGCCAGCAGGTTCGCGACGATCGCGTCCGTGTTGTTGACGACCCAGTTCACGCGGCGGGGCCGTCCTGCGCGCGCAGCACTCCGGTCGGACGCCCGTCGCCGTCGACCACGATGCGGGCGCCGTCGCGCTCCTCGATCCGGAGCGAGCGCTTGCCGCGGTCGGCGCCGACGAAGCCGGCGACGAACTCGCTCGCGGGGTTCGCCAGGATCTCGGCGGGCGACCCCTTCTGCGCGATCCGGCCGCCCTTCTCGAGGATGACGACCTGGTCGCCGAGGAGGAACGCCTCGTCGATGTCGTGGGTGACGAAGACCACGGTCTTGTCGAGCTCGTCCTGGAGCCGCAGGGTCTCGCGCTGCAGGTCGGCGCGCACGAGAGGGTCGACCGCGCCGAACGGCTCGTCCATCAGCAGGATGTTCGGGTCGACCGCCAGGCCGCGCGCCACACCGACGCGTTGCTGCTGGCCGCCGGAGAGCTGGCTGGGGTACCGGGCGGCGAGCGCACGGTCCAGTCCGACCGTGTCCATCAGCTCGAGCGCGCGGGCGTGCGCCTGCTTCTTGGCGACCCCGTTCAGCCGCGGCACGGTCGCGATGTTGTCGATGACCTTGCGGTGCGGCAGGAGGCCGGAGTTCTGCATCACGTAGCCGATGCGGCGGCGGAGCGCGACGGCGGGCAGGGACGAGATGTCCTCGCCGTCGATCTCGATGGTGCCGGAGGTCGGCTCGATCATCCGGTTGATCATGCGGAGGATCGTGGTCTTCCCGCAGCCCGAGGAGCCGACGAAGACGGTCGTCTGCCGGGAGGGCAGCACGAGCGAGAAGTCGTCGACCGCCCGCGTGCCGTCCGGGTACTGCTTGCTGACGTTGCGGAACTCGATCACGAGGCCGCCCGCCGTCCGGCGGTGTGCGCGCCGATCTGTCCCTGGTCCACGACTGTGCCCGCTCTCGCTCCGCGCGTCCGGCCGTTGCACGGCCCGCGGCCCCGAACGGGGCCAGGCGGCAAGGAAAACACCAATAGCAGCCGCCTGCCAACCCGGACCGCGAAGTGTTGCGGGATGTTCCGGGAGCGACTAGGGCCTTGACAGTCCTAGCCGGTCAGGACTCCTCGACGGCTCCGTAGTGCGAGGTCATGTAGTGGCGCAGCAGCGAGCGGCTCTCGTCGATGAAGCGCTGGTCGCCGTTGGGGTCGATGAGGAACGCGCGCGTGAGCAGCGCGTCCGCGACCTCGATGGTCACCTCGAGGCGGAACGACAGCTGCGCGCCGCCCGGGAGGCCGTACTCGGACGCGAGGATCTCGGCGAAGCGGCGGGCGAAGAAGCCGGCCTCGAACGCCTCGCCCGCGACCTCGGGGGCATGGATCGTGTCGACGAAGCGGATGGAGCGGAAGCCCGGCTCGCTGCGGTGCATCTCGCAGAAGGCGTCGATGGCGCAGTCGACCGCGCCCCACCAGTTGCCCGGGTGGGTGTCGCGGATCTCGGTGATGACGCGGCGGCGGAAGCGCTCGAGGGCCCGCTCGCGCAGCGCCTGGAGGACGGCGATGCGGTCCGGGAAGTAGCGGTAGACCGTGCCGATCGCGGCTCCCGCGCGCTCGGCGACCATCGCCGTGGTCAGGCGGTCGAAGCCGACCTCGTCGACGACGGCGGCCGCCGCGTCGAGCAGCGAGGCGAGACGGGCGGCGCTGCGCACCTGCACCGGCTCGTTGCGGACCTGGGACGATTCACCGAACGGTCGATCGACGAGGTTTCCAAGAGGCACGGCGGGCTCCTTCGGTCGTGGTTCCTACAATCGTACGCACGGCGACCGCCGGTCGGGGTCGTCTCATCGAAAGTCCCTCGTGTTTCGCGCCCCCGGAAGGGCGACGGCTCCGCGGGTCCGATCCACCCGGGAGAAACCATGTGCGGACGCTTCGTCCTCTCGCAGACCACCGCCGACCTGGTGGCGCTCTTCGACATCGACGAGCCGGGCGCCGACCTGCCGGAGCCGTCCTGGAACATCGCGCCGACGCAGCGGATCGCCGTCGTCGCGGAGTCGATGAAGGGGGTCGAGGAGGGCAGCCCGCCGCGGCGCCGGCTCGCCGGAGCCCGGTGGGGCCTGGTGCCCCGCTCCGCCGCCGACCCGTCCGCGGGGCCGCCGCTGTTCAACGCGCGGATCGAGTCCGTCGCCGAGAAGCCGTCGTTCCGCGAGTCCTACGCCTCCCGGCGCGCGATCGTGCCCGCCTCGGGCTGGTACGAGTGGCGGGTCGGCGCGGACGGGGCGAAGGCCCCCGTCTACGTCTCGCCGGGCGAGGGCTCGCTCCTCCTGTTCGCCGGTCTCTACGAGTGGTGGCGCTCGGCCCAGCCGGGCTCTCCGTGGCTGCTCTCGGCGACGGTCCTCACCCGCCCCTCCGCCGGGCCGCTCGCCGAGGTGCACGAGCGGATGCCCGTGCTGCTGCAGCCGGAGCTGATCGAGGACTGGCTGGACCCGGCGTCCCCCGGGGACGGCGAGCTGCTGCGTGCGGCCGCCGAGGGCGCGGCCGAGCTGGCCGAGGAGCTCGAGATGCACGGCGTCGGCGCGGCCGTGGGCTCCGTCTCGGCGAACGGCCCCGAGCTGATCGAGCCCACCGGAGCCTGACGATCGCGTGAGAGCGCGATCCGCGGTCCGGCATCCGGTCTGACAGACTGGGTGGATGCCGCTGACGCCCGAGAGCAAGCCCCTGAGCGCAGGCAAGGCGGAGGTCATGCACCGCGCCGCCCGCCTCGAGGACCGACTCCACTCCTTCCGGATGAGGCGCGTGAAGCGCAAGGGCTACGTCCCGAGGGTCATCCCCTACACCGGCTACGGCTCGACGACGCAGCTGCGCGTCCTGGCCCGCGTCCTCTACACGCGGCCGACCCCTCCCGGGGTCGAGGAGGTCCGCCCCGTCGAGGGCGTGCGCGGCTGGCGGAGCTTCACCAGCGTCTTCGTGAGCGGGGCCGTCGTGACCGTCGAGGCCGACGGGCAGACCCACCGGGTGACGGCCGACCGCGGCGGAGTCGTCGACGCGGACCTCCCGATCACGCTCGAGCCCGGCTGGCACACCATCACCTTCTCGACCGCGGGCTCGAAGCCCGTCGAGGCGCCCGTCTTCATCGTGCGTCCGGAGTCTCGGCTCGGCGTCGTGTCGGACGTGGACGACACAGTGATGGTCACCGCGCTCCCCCGCCCCTTCGTCGCCGCCTGGAACACCTTCGTGCTCGACGAGCACGCCCGGATGCCCACGCCCGGCATGGCGGTCTTCCTCGACCGCTTCGCCCGGCAGTACGAGGGCTCCCCGGTCATCTACCTCTCCACCGGCGCGTGGAACGTCGCCCCGGCGCTCACCCGCTTCCTCTCGCGGCACCTGTACCCGGCCGGAGCGCTCCTCCTGACCGACTGGGGCCCGACGCACGACCGCTGGTTCCGCAGCGGCAAGCAGCACAAGGAGATGAACCTCCGCCGACTCGCGGCCGAGTTCCCGGACGTGCGCTGGCTGCTGGTCGGCGACGACGGGCAGCACGACGAGGAGATCTACTCCGACTTCGCGGACGAGCACCCCGACAAGGTCGCCGCTATCGCGATCCGCCAGCTCTCCACCGGCGAGGCGGTGCTTGCGGGAGGCCGCTCCAAGGCCGAGGACCGCTCCCTGACCAGCGGCACGACCTGGGTCTTCGCGCCCGACGGCGCCGGCATCTCCGAGCAGCTGACGGAGCTCGGCATCCTCTGATCCCGCACCGGCTCCGGGAACGACGGAGCCGTCCGCTCCCCGGGGGGAGGGACGGCTCCGGTCGATCGGCTCGGACTACGCCTGGTGGGCGGCCTGCAGGTCGAGGGTGATGGTGACCTTCTCGCCGATGAGCACGCCACCGGTCTCGAGGGCCGCGTTGTAGGTCAGACCGAAGTCGGTGCGGTCGATGGTGGCCTTGGCGGTGAGGCCGGCCTTGTAGTTGCCGTAGGGGTCGGTGCCGAAGCCGCCGAACTCCACCTCGAAGGTGACGGGCTTGGTGGTGCCCTTGATGGTGAGCTCGCCGTCGACGAGGAAGTCGTCGCCGTTCGGGCGGACGGCGGTCGAGACGAAGTGGATCTCCGGGTACTGCTCGGCCTCGAAGAAGTCGCCGGTGCGGAGGTGGCCGTCGCGGTTGGGCTCGTTGGTGTTGACGGAGGCGACCTCGGCGGTGGCCTCGACCTTGGAGTCGAGCGGGTTCTCGCCGGTGGTGAACGTGGCGGTGAAGCGCTCGAACTTGCCCTTGACCTTGCTGATCATCAGGTGGCGGACGCTGAACGCGACCTCGCTGTGGGTGGGGTCGATGACCCAGGTGCCGGCCTTGTAGCCGGGGATGGTGACGGTGTCGGTCATGGTTTCTCCTCGAGTGTGACGGTCGTCGCGGGGAGAGCGTCCCCGTCCGATGTATGCAAGCGCATCGACGTCGATCAGTATTCCATGTAGCGACAACTATTTCATCCACGTTCCGTCGAAGGATCGGCGGACACCGCGTGAACACGGAGCGCCGCACCCCGGACGGGGGTCGGAGACGCTCCCCGAGCAGTCGTCAGCGGTCGGCGGGAGCCGGGTTGCGGATGCCGAGGAGGGAGACGACGCCGCCGGCGACCAGGAGGGCGGAGGTCGCGACGGCGGCACGGGAGAAGCCCTCGACGTCGAGCGAGTCGCCGACCACGAGCGAGGTCGCGGCGATGGCGACCAGCCCCGCGATGCGCGAGACGGCGTTGTTCACGGCGGAGCCGACTCCGCTGTGCCCGTCCTCCACCGCGCCGAGGATCGTCGAGGTCAGCGGAGCGACCGTCACCGCGAGGCCGAAGCCGAACAGGAGGATGCCCGGCAGCAGCTGCGTGGCGTAGTCGGCGCCCTCGTCGACGAAGGAGAGCAGGAGGAACCCGGCCGCGGCGATCAGCGGTCCGACGCCCATGAAGAGCCGCGGGCCGAACCGCGCCGACAGCGACCCGGAGACCTGCGAGAGCAGGAGCAGCAGGATCGTCGGCGGGAGCGTCGCGAGCCCGGCCAGGGTCGCCGAGAAGCCCAGGGTCTGCTGCAGGAACAGGCCCAGCGCGAAGAAGCCGAAGGAGAGCGCGCCGTAGACGAACGCCGTCGAGACGTTGCCGACGGTGAAGTTCCGCGACGCGAAGAGCGACAGCGGCAGCATCGGATGCGCCGCTCGCCGCTCCCACACGACGAACGCGACGAGGGCGGCGACTCCCCCGATCAGGGCGGTCAGCACGAGCGGATGCTGCATCCCGAGCCGCTCCTGCTCGATCAGCGCGAACACCGGCCCTCCCAGGCCGATCACCCCGAGCACCGCGCCGACGCCGTCGATCGGCACCCGGGTCCCCGAGTCGACCGCGCCGAGCCTGCGCAGCAGGACCAGCGTCACCGCGATCGGCAGCAGGTTGAGCGCGAAGACGTACCGCCACGAGCCCGCGTCCACCAGCAGGCCGCCGAGCACGGGCCCGGCGATCGTCGCCGTGCCGGTCCAGGCCGTCCACGCACCGATGGTCCGAGCCTGCGCGGCGCCGTGGACGGTCGCGATGATGAGGGCGAGCGAGCTGGGCACGAGGATCGCGCCGGCGGCACCCTGGAGCATCCGCGCCACGATGAGGACCTCGGCGGTGGGGGCCAGCGCGCACAGCAGCGAGGTGACGCCGAAGCCGATCAGGCCGATGGTCATGCTGCGGGCCCGGCCGATGCGGTCGGCGAGCGAGCCGGCCACGAGGATCAGCGCGCCGAGCGTGATCAGGTACCCGTCGACCACCCACTGCTGCACCGCGAGCCCGCCGCCGAGCTCGCGGGTGATGGCGGGCAGGGCGACGTTGACGACGGTGCCGTCGAGGAAGGCGACGAAGGAGGCGAGGACGGCCACCACGAGCACCGCGCGGCGGCGCGTCTCGGCGGGGTCGGCGGAGGCGGTCATGCTCGGGCTCTGGTCACCCGCTCACCGTACCGGCGGCCGCCGCTCCCGGAGCCGGGAGGGCGGGCATCAGGGCCCCCGAGCGCGGCCGCACGACGGATCCAGACTCGTCGCCTACTCTCGTAGCCATGTCTGCGCAAGGAACCGCCCGCGGCGGCGTGCTCGCCCGGGTCCTCGGGATCGTCGGAGCCAGCCTCGCCGGGGGCCTGCTGATCACGGTCGGGGTCACTCCCGCCCTCGCCGTCACCGGTCTCGCCGAGAACAACCCGATCGGGCTGTTCGAGACGGTGCCGGAGTACCTCGAGCTCGGCCAGCTGGCCCAGAAGACCGAGATCTACGCCAAGCGCACCGACGGCTCGGACGAGCTGCTCGCCTCCTTCTACGCGCAGAACCGCGAGGAGGTGGCCTTCGACCAGGTCAGCCAGTCCGTGAAGGACGCGGCGGTCTCGACCGAGGACCCGCGCTTCTACGACCACGGCGGCGTCGACCTGCAGGGCACGATCCGCGCGGTGCTCAGCAACATCGTCGGCGGGGACCTCCAGGGCGGATCCTCCATCACTCAGCAGTACGTCAAGAACGTCCTCGTGCAGAAGGCGGAGTCGCTGAGCGCGACCGACGAGGCGGCCTCCGAGGCCGCCTACGAGGAGGCGACCGCGACCACTCCGAGCCGCAAGCTCAAGGAGATGAAGCTCGCCGTCGACCTCGAGAAGAAGTACAGCAAGGACGACATCCTCCTCGGCTACCTCAACATCGCCGGCTTCGGCGGCCAGGTCTACGGCATCCAGGCGGCGGCCGAGTACTACTTCTCGACCAGCGCGGCCGACCTGAGCCTCGCGCAGGCCGCGAGCCTGATCGCCACGGTCAACAACCCCAACGGCCTCAGGATCGACCAGCCCGAGAACATCCCGGACAACAAGATCCGCCGCGACTACGTCCTCGACCAGATGCTCCAGGAGGGGAAGATCTCGCAGGCCGACCACGACGCCGCCGTCGCCGAGGAGGTCGTCCCCGCGATCACGCAGACGCCCACCGGCTGCCAGACCGCCGGCAACGCGGCCTTCTTCTGCGACTACATCACCCGCGTCGTCCAGAACGACCCGGCGTTCGGCGACGACGCGGACACCCGCCTCGCGAACTTCCAGCGCGGCGGCTACAAGATCTACACGACGCTCGACCGCGACCTGCAGGACACCGCGGCCAACGCGACGAACAACGCCGTCCCCAAGGTCCCCACCCTCGACACCAACATCGGCAGCGCGACCGTCTCGATGGAGGTCGGCACCGGCCGGATCCTGGCGATGGTGCAGAACAAGGACTACGACGCGGCCGGCGCCGTGAACGGCGCGAACTTCTCCGCCGTCAACTTCAACACCGACACGGCCTACGGCGGCTCCGCCGGGTTCCAGGTCGGATCGACCTACAAGGTGTTCACGCTCGCGCAGTGGCTCGCGAGCGGACGCAGCCTGAACGAGACGATCAACGGCCGAGAGCGCACCTTCTCGGGCTTCCCCGCCAGTTGCGCGCCGGGCGGCGAGCTCGACACCTCCTACGAGGTCAACAACGACGACAGCGAGAACGGCAGCTACAGCGTGCTGACCGGCACGATGCAGTCGATCAACACCGTCTACGTCTCGATGGCGCAGCAGCTCGACCTCTGCGCGATCCGCGACCGCGCGGTCGGCTTCGGCGTGAAGGCGGCCGACGGCGGCGAGGTCGACTACAAGCCGTCCGCCGTCCTCGGCTCGGACACGCTCATCTCCCCCCTCTCGATGGTCACCGCCTTCGCCGGCTTCGCCAACAACGGCACCGCCTGCTCCGCGATCGCCATCGACTCGATCACCGACGCGACCGGCGCCGCCGTCCAGCCGCCGACCTCCACCTGCAACCAGGCCCTCAGCCCCGAGCTGACGGCGGTCGCGAACTACGCCCTGCAGCGCGTCGTCACCGGCGGCACGGCCGCCCAGTCCGACCCGGACGACGGCATCGAGCACATCGGCAAGACGGGCACCACCGACAACGCGGAGTCGACCTGGATGGACGGGGCGAGCTCGCGCGTCGCGACCGTGGTCTGGGTGGGCAACATCGACGGCCACACCTCGATGCGCGAGGTCCGCTTCCCGAACTCGGAGCTCGAGAGCCGCCCGTACGCCTCCAACATCCGCCACTACATCTGGAACTCGGTGATGACCCGCGCCGACCAGAAGTACGGCGGAGACGACTTCGAGGAGCCCAGCAGCGCCCTGCTGAACGGCCGCCAGATCGCCGTGCCGACCGTCTCCGGCCGCTCGGTCGACGACGCCACGGAGGCGCTGGAGGACCTCGGCTTCGACGTCGAGGAGGGGGCGACCATCGACTCGTCGCTCCCGGCCGGCGTGGTGGCGGGCACCGACCCGGCCGCGGGCACGACCGTCGCGCGCTACTCCGACATCGCCCTGCTGATCAGCAACGGCTCGCAGGTCCCGGCTCCCGCCACCCAGGCACCGGCTCCGGCTCCGACCGGCACGGGAGTCCCCGCGACCGAGGCTCCCCCGGCGACGCCCACGGCGACCCCGACAGCGACAGCCACGGCGACTCCGACGGCGGAGGTCGAGGAGTGAGCTTCGACGCGGACTTCCTCGGCGTCCCCGCGGGTGCGCCGCTCCTGAGGGTCGAGCGCCCGGTGCGGCTCCTGCCGTACACGCACTTCGAGGTGCTGCTGGATCCGGAGCGGCGCCTGGCCGTCTCGACGGCCGTGAACATCGACGGCGCGCGCCTGGTCGAGCTCGGCCGCGGCGACGACTGGCACCTCGACGACCGCATCCCCGCCTCCGAGCAGACCGGGCCGGAGGTGTACGCCCGCAACGACCTCGACCGCGGCCACCTGGTCCGCCGCCGCGACCCCGTCTGGGGCGACCGGGACGAGGCCGCCGCGGCCAACCGCGACAGCTTCTGCTACACGAACGCCGCGCCCCAGGCGAGCGGCTTCAACCAGTCGCAGGAGCTGTGGCTCGGGCTCGAGACGCTGGTGCTCGAGTACGCGCAGACCTGGCGCACGCGCCTGAGCGTCTTCACCGGGCCCGTGCTCGCGGACGACGACCCGGTCTACCGCGGTACGGGCATCCCCCGCCGCTTCTGGAAGATCGCGGCGTGGAGCCCGGACGGATCGACGCTCGCGACGAGCGCGTACCTGCTCGACCAGAGCGAGCTCGTGGAGCGCGTGCGCGAGGGCCTGGTGCCGCTCGGCGGCTTCAGGACGTTCCAGCTGCCGGTCGCCGTGATCGGCGAGCTGACCGGTCTCGACGTGGACCTCCTCGCCGGGGCCGACGTGCTCGGCTCGGCAGGACTCCGGCCGGAGCCGTGGCGCGAGATCGTCGAGCCGTCCGACGTGGCGAGCGGCCTCCTCCCCCGCTGAGGCTCCGCCGGGGGCAGGATGGGCGGATGAGCACCCCCGTCCTGGTCGAGATCACCTCCTGCGCCGTCGTCCTCCGCGACCCGGAGGGTCCGCTCGTCCGCGTCGACGAGGCGGGCTACCTCCGCGGCGACGGGGTCTTCGAGACCGTCGCGGTCCTCGACGGACGTCCCCGCGCGCTCGGCGAGCACCTCGCGCGGCTGGCCGGATCGGCCCGGGCCGTCGGGCTGACGATCCCGGAGGCGCCCCTCTGGTCCCGAGCGGTCGACCTCGCCGTGGCGGAGCACGATCGGGTCGACGACCTGACGGTCCGCTTCATCGCCGCCCACGGGTCGGGCGACTCCGCCCGGTGCACCGTGCGCGCGGCTCCGACTCCCGACTCGAGGGCGCTCCGGGAGAAGGGCGCGGCCGTCGTCGTGCTGGACCGCGGGTACGAGAGCGGTCCGCTCGCGCCGTGGCTGCTCCCGGGCGTCAAGACCACCTCGGGCGCCGTCACCCGGGCGGCGCTGCGCGAGGCGGCATCCCGGGGCGCGGACGACGTGGTCTGGCGCACGAGCGACGGGCTGCTCCTCGAGGGAGCGACGTCGAGCCTGGTGCTCCTCGGCGACGGGGTGCTCGCGACGCCGCTCTCGGGCAGCGTGCTCGCCGGCACGACGGTCGAGCGGGTCCTCGCGCTGGGCGAGCGCCGCGGGCTCGCGTCGTCGCGCCGCGAGCTGCCGGTCTCGGCGCTCACCGGTGCCGATGCGGCGTGGCTGGTGTCGAGCACCCGGCGGGCGATCCCCGTCCGCTCGGTCGACGGCGCACCGCTCGCGATCGACGCCGGCCTGACGGCGGCGTTCGAGGCGGGGCTGCTCGCCGGCTGACCGCGTCCGCGGCTCGGACTCCCTGCGCGTCAGGCCGCTGCGGCCAGCGCGCGGGAGGTGTGCGGGCCGACGCCGGCCTCCTCCGCGTCTCCGAGATCGGCGAGCGTGTCGACGTCCAGCCTCAGCGTCGACGAGCCGGGCAGCACGACGACGGCGCAGCCCGCGTCGCGGTGCCGGGCCAGCGAGCCCGGGCCGAACGCCGGAGCGACGAGGGCTCCGGCCGCCAGCAGGAGCGCCGTGGTGCCGCTCCCCTCGCGGTCCGGGACGACGGCCGGGAGCGACCGCGTCGCGAGCGCCTCGGAGAGGTCCGACGGCAGCAGGGCGGGCAGGTCCCCGGTCAGCACGATCACCGGGGCGCCCGGCCGGCGGTGCAGGGCGGCCTCGGCTCCCCCCGACACGGCGGTGTCGAGGGTCCCCGGGTCGGGCACCACCACCAGCTGCGGGTGCTCCGCCCGTGCGCGGTCGGCCGCACCGGCGTCGGAGGTGACCAGGAGAAGGCTCGTCACCGCCTCCGCGGCGGCCACCGCGGCGAGCGTGTCCAGGAGGAACGCCTCGGCCAGCGCCGCGCGGCCCGGCACGTCGAGGCGCGTCTTCGAGCCGCCGCGGCCCTTGAACACGACGACCGCGCTCCAGCCGGTCACGCGCGCTCCTCGCGCGAGGCGGCTCCGGCCGCGAAGCCCTCAGCGAAGGCCTCGTCGGCGCCGAGGCGGAACATGTCGTCGGGGCCCGTGCGGGTCAGCGTGCGGGCGCCCGGGCTCTCGACTCCCGTCACCAGGCGGGCGAGCCCGCGGACGACGGCGACGGGGCGACCGCTCGCCTTGCCCTTCACCAGGTCGCCGAGCGCGGCGATCTCGTCCGCCACGGCCGGCATGGTCACTCCCAGCGTGCGCCCCAGGGCGTCGACCCCGCCGCGGAGGTCGTCGATCACGAGGACGCCCGCGGCTCCGATGGCCGCGTCGGTCTGCCCGACCCGCCACGCGCGGCCCAGGGTGTCGCTGACGAGCACGCCCACCTCCACGCCGAGCCGCTCCCGGAGGCCCGCGCAGAGGGCCCGTGCCGAGGCGTCCGGGTCGACGGGGAGGAGGAGGACCGTCCCCTCCGCGACGTTGCTGGCGTCGACTCCGGCCGCCGCCTGCACGATCCCGAGGCGGTTCTCCACGATGCGGGTGACGCCGGACCCGTGCGCCCGGGTGGCGACGACGCGGACGGTCTCGGCCGTGATCGCGTCCTCGCGGTCGGTCGCGGCGACGACGCGCCCCTCCGCCTTCGAGACGATCTTGCTCGTGACCACGAGGATGTCGCCGTCCGCGGGCCGGTCCTCCTCGAGGGCGGCGGCGACGGCCGCGAGGATCAGCTCGAGCAGGTCGTCACCGGGAGTCACCTCCGGGATGCCGTCGAGGGCCCAGGCCTGCACGCGCGTCTCGCTCACCGGTCCATTCTCCCGGCTGCCGCGGGCGCACGGGTCCACGGCCCGAGATCGCCCGGGCAGGCGATCGGCGGCGCCTCAGCCGGCGGCGAGGTACGCGGCGACCGCGGGCGGCACGTAGGGGGCGACGTCGCCGCCGAGGGAGGAGACCTGCCGCACCAGCGAGCTCGACACGTGGGCGTGCGCGGGGTCGGGCAGGAGGAACACCGTCTCGACGTGCGCGAGGTTGCGGTTCACGATCGCCATGGGGGTCTCGTACGCCACGTCGACCTGCGAGCGGATGCCCTTCACCAGGATGCTCGCCCCGACGTCGGTGCAGTAGTCGACGAGCAGGCCCATGCTCCACGAGGCGACGACGATCCGCCCCTCGACCCCCGCCTCCGCGATCGACTGCTCGATGAGCGAGACGCGCTGGGCGATCGGCAGCAGCGCCGTCTTGGCGGGGTTGTGCACCACCACGACGTGCAGCTCGTCGACCAGGCGCGCGGCCCGCTCGATCACGTCGAGATGACCGAGGGTCACGGGGTCGAAGGAGCCGGGGACGACGGCGATGCGGGCCATGCCGACAGAGTAGCGGGCGGGCACCGCCTAGCTCTTGGCGAGGAACTCCCGGTCGCGGTCCTGCACGCGGCGCTCGAGCGCGGCACGGAGCCGGTCGTGCGCGGCGAGCGACGGGTCCTCCGCGAGGAGCCGCTCGGCCAGCGCCCGCGCCTCCACGATCACGTCGGCGTCCTGCACCACCCGCAGCAGGCGGAGCGACGAGCGCCCGCCGGACTGCGAGTCGCCCAGCACGTCGCCCTCGCGGCGCAGCTCCAGGTCGACCTCGGCGAGCGCGAAGCCGTCGAGCGTCGCGGCGACCGCCTCCACCCGCTCGCGCGCGACCGTCCCCGCCTCCGCCGCCGTCACGAACAGGCACACCCCCGCGACGCCGCCGCGCCCGATGCGCCCGCGGAGCTGGTGCAGCTGCGAGACCCCGAACCGCTCCGCGTCGAGCACGACCATCATCGAGGCGTTCGGCACGTCCACGCCGACCTCGATGACCGTCGTCGACACCAGGACGTCGATCTCCCCCGCGGCGAAGGAGCGCATCACGGCGTCCTTCTCCTCCGTCGTCATCCGCCCGTGCAGCGCGGCCGACCGCCGCTTCCCGAGCAGCGGATGCGCGCGCACGCCCTCCAGCGTGGCCGCGACGGTCGTGAGCGGCGCGGCGGCGTCCTCCTCGGGCGGCTGCGCGCCCTCGGCGGGCTCCCCCGGCTCGATCGCCGGGCAGACGAGGTAGACCTGGTGGCCCGAGCGGATCTCCTCCTCGGCGCGCTCCCACGCCCGCGCGATCCACGCGGGATGGTCGGCGAGCGGGACCACGTGGCTCGTGATGCCGGGGCGCCCGGCGGGCAGCTCGCGGATGGTCGAGGTGTCGAGATCGCCGAAGACCGTCATGGCGACGGTCCGCGGGATGGGCGTGGCCGTCAGCACCAGCACGTGCGGCGGGGTGGCGCCCTTCCTGCGCAGGGCGTCCCGCTGGTCCACGCCGAAGCGGTGCTGCTCGTCGATCACGACGAGGCCCAGGTCGTAGAAGGAGACCGCGTCGCCGAGGAGGGCGTGCGTGCCGACGACGATCTTCGCCGTGCCCGAGACGATCCGGAGGAGGGCCGCGCGGCGCTGCGCCGCCCCCAGCCCGCCGGTGAGGAGGGTCGGCACCAGCTCGGCCGCGAGCTCCGGGCCGAGGGTCCTCGCGATCGAGCGGAGGTGCTGCCCCGCGAGCACCTCGGTGGGAGCGAGCAGCGCCGCCTGCCCGCCGCTCTCGGCCGTGGCGAGCATCGCCCGGAGCGCGACGAGGGTCTTGCCGGAGCCGACCTCGCCCTGCACCAGCCGGGTCATCGGGCTCTCGGCCGCCAGATCGGCGGCGATCTCGTGCCCCACCGCGGTCTGGTCGCCGGTGAGGGCGAAGGGCAGCGCGGCGTCGAAGCGCTCGAGCAGCCCGCCGGGGCCGGGCACGCGGGCGGTCGCGGGGCTGCTGAGCGCCGAGGCCCGGCGCTCGAGCAGGGCGAGCTGCAGGAGGAACGCCTCGTGGAAGCGCAGCGTCTCGCGCGCCTGCGCCTCCTCGCCCTCCCGCTGCGGGCGGTGGATCAGCTCCAGCGCCTCGCCGAGGCCCAGCAGCGAGCGGCCGGCGCGCACCTGCTCGGGCATCGGGTCGGGCACGTCGCGCAAGCCGTCCAGCAGCACGCCGATCGCGGCCTGGAGCTGCCAGCTCGAGATCGCGCTGGTCGCCGGGTAGATCGGGATCGGCCGCTCGGCCCAGTCCTTCGCGAGCTCACCGCCTCCCGTCTCCGTCGCGGCGGCCTCCTCGTCGTCGAACAGACGGTAGTCGGGATGCGTGAGCTGCGGGGTGTCGCGGAACATCGAGACCGTGCCCGCGAAGATCCCGCGCACGCCGCGGTGGAGCTTCGCCGCGCGCCAGGGCTGTCCGAAGAACGTCAGCGAGAGCGTGCCCGAGCCGTCCGAGATGACGACCTCGAGCAGGGTGCCGCGCCGGTTGCGCATCGGCCGCTCGCGCACCTCGCGCACCTCCGCCACGATCGTCACGCTCTCTCCCACGGGGAGACGCGAGAGCGCCGTCAGCTCGCCCCGCTTCGCGTAGCGGCGCGGGTAGTGGCCCAGGAGCTCGCCGACCGTGCGGTACCCGAAGGCCTTCTCGACCGCACTCGCCGTGCGCGGCCCGATCAGCGGCGCGAGCGAGGCGTCGAGGGGGTCCGGGATCACCTAGCGATCATAGGTCGGACCTCGGACGCGCGAGCCGGGCGACCGGGTCCAGCGCCGAGCGGGGCACGACCGACGCGAGCACCCGACGACCGGCACCCGCGGAGCCGCGGAGCGCGGCGGCCACGGCGGTCGCGTCGTCCCACGCCTCCGACTCGCTCGCGGACGGCGAGTAGCGCCGGCGCTCGACGCGCTCCCGGAGCCCCTGCAGACGTGCCGCCGCTCCGGGGTCGAGGGCGGGAGCCATGCGGGCCTCCTGCGCGCGCGGAGACTCCGTGTCCTCCACGGGGACGCCCAGGTCGCGGGCGGTCGCCAGCAGCTCGGCCCACGCGGCCTCGACGGAGCCGGAGCGCGCGGACCGGCGCCGCAGCGCGCGCTGGACGGCGCGCATCAGCCAGGGGACGAGCACGAGCAGCAGGAGCAGCACCCAGAGCGTCGCCGCGGGAGCCGCCGTGGTGCTCGAGGCGCCGACGGCGCCGGGGGTCGGCGTCGCCGACGCGGCCGTCGGAGTGGGTGTCGCGGCGGGAGCGCTGGTCGCACCGGGCGCGGTGGTCGCGGTCGAGCCCGGGGCGGTGGGGCCCGAGGACGCCGTCGCGCTCGGCAGGGTGTACGAGGCCGGAGCGCCGCGGCTGGGCGTCGGCTCGAAGGGCAGCCAGCCGACCCCCTCGAAGTACAGCTCGGGCCAGGCGTGCAGATCGGAGGAGAGGACGCGGTAGGTGGTCAGGTCGCTGCCGCCGGAGGGCACGACGGAGCCGGGCTGGTAGCCGATGGCGAGCCGCGACGGGATCCCGAGCTCGCGCGCCATCACCGCCATCGCCGAGGCGAAGTGGACGCAGTAGCCCTCCTTCGTCGTCAGGAACGCCGAGAGCACGCCGACTCCGTCGCCGTCGTAGCCCTCCTCCGCGGGGGTGTCCTCGGAGTAGCGGAACTCGGACGAGCGGAAGTACGTCTGCAGCGCGCGCGCCCGGTCGTAGGCGGTCGGAGCCTCCGCCGTGACCTCCTCCGCGGTGGTGCGGACGATCTCGGGCACGTCGTCGGGGAGCGAGAGGTACCGGTCGACGCCGGACGGCGCGGGCGCGGCGAGCAGCTGCTGCGGGTCGGGCTCGAGCCGCAGCGCCTGCACCTGGTAGTCGTCTCCGGAGCGGGTCGTCGCGTCGCCGCGGATCGAGCCGTCCTGCACGTCCTGGAGCCAGCCGTCGCCGACGCCCGTCAGCGACGAGACCGGATACGGCACGGGGAGCCACTGGCTCCGCAGCGTCTCCACCGAGACGTCGACCTCCTCCGCCTCGCGCGGCACGCTCTCGGAGAGCCCCTCGGGCGCGATCGGCGCCTCGATCGGAGCGGTCTGCTCCGTCTCGCTCGGCGCCCAGTCGTCACCGTCGAAGTCCGAGACGGTCAGCACGCGGAGGTAGACGGGCAGGTCGGAGTCGGTGGCGTAGCGCAGCACGGTCACGGGGTTCGGGCGGCGCAGGTCCGCGCCGAGGGCGACCACCGGGTCGATCGCGCCGTTGAAGAGGCTCCCGGAGACGCCCGAGGGGGCGGTGGTGCGCGCGTAGCCGGCCGCCGAGCCGGCGACGACTCCCGCGCCCAGGACGACGACGGTCACGGCCGCGAAGGCGGGCAGCACGGCCGAGGCCGCGCTCGGGCCGCTCGGGCGGCGGGGGGCGGCCGTGGCGGCGAGCACGCCCGCGTAGGCGAGCGCGGTGACGACGAGGCTCGCCCAGGACACCTCGGAGGGGTCCACGATCGCCGGCACCGCGAGCAGCGCCGCGGGGAACAGACCGGCCAGGGCGGGGAGGCGGACGGAGAAGGCGAACAGGTCGGCCGCCCAGGCGAGCACGACCACCCCGCCGATCAGGAGGAACGAGATGCCGTCGTCGGCGACCGCCGGGAGCCCCTGCTGCGCGATGGACTGGAAGCCGCCCTGCGCGAGCGCCTCCGCCTGCGCGACGGCGCCGGGCGTGGGGATCACGAACAGCAGGGCCCGACCGGGCACGAACATCGCGGTCAGCACGCCGACCATCGTCAGCGTGCCGAGGATCGGCGGGACGACGGGGTGCACGCGCAGAGCCCGGGCGGCGGCCGGGACGCCGAGCACCACGGCGACCGCGCTCGCGAGGAGCACCAGCCAGTCGACGCCGACGAGGAGCCGGCCGATCCCGGCGGCGGCGGCCGTGATCGCGAGGAAGAGCAGACCGCTCAGAGGAGCCGACCCGGCGCGCGGATCGCTCTCGGCGCGGCGGCTCACGCCACCACCCGCAGAGCGAGGGCCTGCGCCCACGCCTCCTCGACGGAGGCGCTCTGGTCTACGGACACGGCGTACCAGCCGAGCGAGGCGAGAGCCGCCTCCTCCTCAGCGGTGCCGGCGACGACGAAGGCGATCGCGGGGCGCGACTGCGCGGCCAGGGAGCCGAGGGCGTCGAGGTCCGACTCGAGGAGTCGGGTGAGCACGGCGAAGACCGGGCGTACTCCCCCCGTGTCGCGCATGTCGGCCGAGATCCGGGTCACCGCGTCGACCGACTCGCGCGAGGGCGCCAGCTCGGCCAGGCGCAGCAGCACGTCGTGCGCCACCTCGCGCTCGTCCTCCGAGTGCTCCGGCTCGCCGTCCGCACCCGTCTCGACGAGGTGGGTCTCGAAGCCGCGGTCGAGCAGGTGCACGGCGAGGGAGGCCGTCATCGACACCGCCCACTCGAGCCGGTCGTCGCCGCGCCGCTCGAGCACGCGCTCGGCCCGGGTCTCGAGGAGGATCCACGCGTGCGGATCGGTGTTCTGCTCGTCCTGGCGGACCATGAGCTCACCGGAGCGGGCGCTCGCCCGCCAGTGCACCCGGCGCATGGCGTCCCCCGGGCGGTAGTCGCGCGGGATCACGTCGTCCGTGCCGGCGCCGGCCGTCGCGTGCGCGACCGGGCTCGATCCGCCTGCTCCGTGCGCGTCCAGGACGTCGCTCTGGAGCGGCACGACCCGCGGAGTCACGACGAACGGCTGCGCAGCCCCCACGACGCTCTCGCGGAGCGCGAGCCCGAGGCCGTCGCCGCGCACCAGGCGCAGCGGGCCGATGCGGTGGATCCCGCGCCGCTCGGCGGGCAGACGGTAGCGGGCGCGCACGCGGCCGCCCGACGGGACGCCCGGCAGCCCGAAGACGCCCTCGGCGACCGGCCGGCCGACGACGACCCCGCGCTCCACGCGCTCGAGCCGGTCGTGGGCGCGCGCCCCGCTGCGGACGGCGCGGCCGCGGTTCTCGAGCAGCACGTCGACCTCCACCACGTCGCCGGCCGCGACGGTCTGGGGAGCGAAGCGGCGCTGCACCCGGAACGACGCCGGCGCCAGGAGCAGGGAGACGAGCGCGCCCAGGGGCAGGCCCAGCAGCACCAGGCCGACGAACAGCAGCTCGCGGAACTCTGTCAGCGGCGCGATCACCACTCCCGCGACGCCCAGCAGAACGAGCGCCCAGCCGCGCAGCGTCAGCGCGACCCCGCGGAGCGCGGGCAGACCGCCGAGACGGGACGACGGCGTCTCGGCGGGGCGGGCCTCAGTCGCCACGGTTGCCGAAGGGGACGGGGGTGGCCGCGACGATGCGCTGCACGATCTCGGTGACCGAGTGCGAGGATCCGGCGCCGGAGCGGCCGGGGAGGCGGGTGGCGGGCAGGAGGCGGTGGCCGAGCACGGGGACGGCGAGCGCGTCCACGTCGTCCGGCACCACGAAGTCGCGGTCGCTGAGGGCGGCAAGCGCCTTCGCGGCGGCGATCAGCTGGAGCGTGGCGCGCGGGCTCCCCCCGAGCCGCAGCTCGGGGTCCACCCGCGTGGCCTGCATGATCGCCACCACGTACTCCTGCACAGGCGGTGCGACGTACACGGAGCGCACGTAGGCCATCATCCGCTCGAGCTCGGCGAGGCCCACGACGGGCCGCAGCTCCTCGAGCGGGCTGGCCGAGTCGCGGGTGCGGATCATCTCGAGCTCGGCGCGCTCATCGGGGTAGCCGAGCGAGAGGCGGGCCATGAAGCGGTCGCGCTGGGCCTCGGGCAGTGAGTAGGTGCCCTCCATCTCGACCGGGTTCTGCGTCGCGATCACGGCGAAGGGGCGCGGGAGGAGGTGGGTGGTGCCGTCGACCGAGACCTGGCGCTCCTCCATGCACTCCAGCAGCGCCGACTGCGTCTTGGGCGAGGCCCGGTTGATCTCGTCGCCGATCAGGATGTTCGCGAAGACCGGGCCCGGCTTGAACTCGAAGTCGCGGGTCGCCTGGTTGTAGACCGAGACCCCCGTGACGTCGGAGGGGAGCAGGTCGGGCGTGAACTGGATGCGCGCGACGCTGCCGCCGACCGAGGCCGCCAGCGACTTCGCCAGGACCGTCTTGCCGGTGCCGGGGACGTCCTCCATCAGGAGGTGCCCACCGGCGAGGAACACCGTCAGCGCCATCGAGACCTCGGCCGACTTGCCGTCGATCACGCGGGTGAGGTTCCCGAGGACGGCGCCGCAGTGCGCCGTGAACTCCTCGCGGGTCAGGGGCGTCTCGGGTGCCGCTCGGCGGCCGACAGCGGAGCGGGTGTCTTCGAGCGACGTCATAGCTACGGATTCTCGCAGTCCTGACGGGAAAAGGGTCCAGGTTCCGCGAGTTCGCAGTGTGCCGCCAGGCAGGAGCCGCGCGGCGGCCACCGGACGCCGCAGGCAGGGGTGCCGCCCTATGCTCGGTCCGGTGACCAGGATCATCGCCGGATTCGCCGGCTCGCTCACCCTCCGGGTCCCGTGCGCGGGCACCCGCCCCACCAGCGACCGCGTGCGCGAGGCCGTCTTCTCGGCCCTCGAGGCCCGGGACGCCCTCGACGGCGCGACGGTGGTCGACCTCTACGCGGGCTCCGGCGCCCTCGGGCTCGAGTCGGCCAGCCGCGGAGCGAGCGCGGTCGTCCTGGTCGAGCGCGACCCGAAGGCCGCCCGGACCGCGGGCGAGAACGCACGGGCGATCGCGACCGCGGCTGCCAAGAACAAGCGGCCCGCCCCGCGGATCGAGGTGGTGACCGGCTCGGTCCGCTCCTTCCTCGACGGCTCCCCGGCCCTCAACACGGACACGGTGTTCCTCGACCCGCCCTACGACCTCGGCGAGGACGACCTCGCCGCCGACCTCGCCAGCGTCCTGCCGCTGCTGCGCGAGGACGCGGTGGTCGTCGTGGAGCGGAGCTCCCGCAGCCCGGAGCCGCGCTGGCCCGCGGGTCTGGAGCGGGAGCGGAGGAAGGACTACGGCGAGACCACGATCTGGTGGGCTTCGCCTGCGTCGCCCGCGCCGGCCGCCTCGCCCGCTTCCTCCCCGGCCGGCTGACCGGCCTCAGCCCGCCGCGCCGTCCCAGCCGAGGTACGGGTCCCAGCCCCCGCGCCCCTCGAGCGCGACCCCGCCCAGGCGCACCTCCGGGCCCCCCTCGCGGACGACCCCGAGCGGGACGAAGCCCTCCGGCAGCGCCGCGGCGGGCGGGAAGCACGCGAGCATCGCGTGGTCCTCGCCACCTCCCAGCACCAGCGCCCTCGCCAGGTCGAGGTCCACGCCCTCCACCCCCGTGAGCCCGCGCGCGTGCACGTCGACCGCCGCGGCATCGAGGTCGATCGCCACTCCGCTCGCACGCGCCATCCGACGGGCGTCGAGCACCACGCCGTCCGAGACGTCCATCATCGCGGTGGCGGTCCCGCCCGCGGCCTCGCCCGCGGAGATCGGCGCGGTCGGGCGCAGCTGCGCCTCGAGGAGGGACGGATGCCGCTCGCGGAGCCGGTCGGCGAGGTCGGCCGACGGCTCCCCGTCCCGCCGCGCCTGCTCGAACAGCAGGCGCAGCCCGAGCCCCGCTCGTCCCAGCGGGCCGGCCACGGCGAGCACGTCCCCCGGCCTCGCACCGCTGCGGAGCACCGGCGGTCGTCCGTCGAGCGAGCCGAACGCCGTGATCGAGAGCGTCAGTGTCGCGGAGGCGGACAGGTCTCCCCCGACGACTCCGCATCCCGGCGCCATCGCGGCGCAGCCGGCGGCGAGTCCGCCCGCGATCCCCTCCAGCACGTCGACGCCCAGCGACTGGGGCGCCGCGAGCGCGACGACGAGCCCGGTGGGACGGGCCCCCATCGCCGCGACGTCGGCGAGGTTCGAGGCCGCCGCCTTCCAGCCCAGGTCCGCCGGGCTCGACCAGGCCAGCCGGAAGTCGGGGCCGTGCACCATCATGTCCGTGGTCACCACGAAGCGGCCGTCGGGAGCCCGCAGCACCGCGCAGTCGTCGCCGGGCCCGACCAGGGTCTCCGCGCCCGGGCCGCCGAGCCGGGCCAGCACCCTCGCGAGCACCTCGCCCTCGCTGAGCTCGGCCAGGGTGGGACTCCGATCCTCTGCCATGGTTCACACGCTAGCGTTGACGGCGATGTCCCCCCGCCGACTCCGCTCCCCCCTCCTCGCCGCCGCCGCCGTCCTGCTGCTCTCGGGCTGCTCGGCCAGCGTCGCACTCGAGCCCGCCGCCGATGCGACGAGCACCGGCTGCGCCGAGGTCTCGGTGCGCCTGCCCGACGTGGTCGCGGAGCAGCCCGAGCGCGAGACGAACGCTCAGGGCACCGCCGCCTGGGGCACCCCGGCCGCCGTCATCCTCCACTGCGGAGTCGAGGTGCCCGGCCCGACGACGGACCTCTGCGTGAACGTCAGCGGAGTCGACTGGATCATCGACGAGACGCAGAAGGACGAGGACATCTACACGCTGACCACCTACGGGCGCGATCCCGCGGTGGAGATCACCGTCGACCAGAGCCGCGCGTCCGGATCCTCCGCGGCGCTCGACCTGGCGAACGCCGTCTCCTACGTCCCGCAGACGCGCGAGTGCACCGACGTCTCGGACGCCGACACCCTCGATCCGACGGACACGCCCACCGGCTGAGTCTCAGCGGTCAGACGCCGAGGGCTCGACTCGCTGCGGTGAGCGCACCATCGGCGGTCGCCCCCAGCTCACGCGCGCGCGACGCGAACACGGCGGCCGCAGCCTGCAGCTCACGCTCCAGCGCATCCACGCCTCCCGCGACGACCGTGCCCGCCCGGCCGCGCGTCTCGACCAGGCCCGCCGACTCCAGCTCCCGGTAGGAGCGGGCGACCGTCCCCGCGGCGACGCCCAGCGTCTCGGCCAGCGCGCGCACCGGCGGCAGCCGCATCCCGACCGGCAGCTCGCCCGCGGCGATCAGAGCGGTGATCTGCTCGCGGATCTGCTCGAAGGGCGCCGCGGCCGCGCCCGCCTCGACGCGGAGCGCGAGCGCCGGCGTCATCGGGCGGCGACCGGGACGCGGTCGAGCGCCGAGTCGAGCAGCTCGCTGATCAGGTCCGGGTAGTCCACGCCGCTCGCGCCCCACATGCGCGGGAACATCGAGACCGGCGTGAAGCCGGGCATGGTGTTGATCTCGTTGACGACGAAGCCGTCGGCGGTGAGGAAGAAGTCGACCCGGGCGAGGCCCTCGGCTCCGATCGCGTCGAAGGCGCGGATCGCGAGTGACCGCATCTCGGAGAGCTCGCCGTCGGTGAGATCGGCCGGGCAGACCAGCTCGATGCCGGACGCCCCGAGGTACTTCGCCTCGAAGTCGTAGAAGCCGCGGCCGGTGACGACCACCTCGCCGGCGACGGAGGCGCGGGCCGGAGCACCGCGGCGGCCGCCGAGCACGCCGATCTCTACCTCGCGGCCGACGATGCCCGACTCGATCAGTACCCGCGAGTCGTGCGCGAACGCCTCCTCCAGCGCGGCCTCGAGCTGCTCGCGCTCGTCGATCCGGCTGACGCCCACGCTCGAGCCGGCCCGCGCCGGCTTCACGAACGCGGGCAGGCCCAGCTCGTCGAGGGCCGAGGAGGCGTCGCCCGGGTCGGCGCGCCACTCCGCCTCGGTCACGAGGTACCAGGGCGCCACCGCGAGGCCCGCGGCCCGCAGCACCGTCTTGGTGAAGTGCTTGTCCATGCCGAGAGCCGACGCGAGCACGCCCGAGCCGACGTAGGGCAGCCCGACGAGCTCGAGCATCCCCTGGACGGTGCCGTCCTCGCCCCACGGGCCGTGCAGGATCGGCAGCACCACGTCGACCTCGCCGAGCGAGCACGTCGCGCCGTCCTCGGTCGTCACGGTGAGCTCTCGCGAGAGGGCGGACTCCGGCCAGCGCACACGGGAGCCGTCGTCCTCGACCCGGGGCAGCGACGCGGCGTCGAGAGCGAACTTCTCGGGACGGTCCTCCTCGAGCACGAAGGCGCCGTCGGAGGTGATCCCGACGGGGATCACCTCGAAGCGGTCACGGTCGATCGCCCGCAGCACCCCGGCCGCCGTTGCGCAGCTGATCGAGTGCTCGCTGGAGCGCCCCCCGAACAGAACGGCCACGCGGAGCTTGCTGGTCATCGAGGTTCCTCTCACCCTGTGGCTCGTCCGAATCCGTGGTCAGGTGCGGCGCGATGTCCTTCGGATCGAGCGTACCGGCGAGCACCTGCGACACCTGCTCGACGATGGGCATGTCGACTCCCCTGGCGCGCGCCAGCTCGAGGACCGGCGCGACGGAGGCGAGCCCCTCCGCCGTCTGCTGCATCGACTTCACCACGTCGGTGAAGCTGTAGCCCTGGCCGAGCAGGCGCCCGGCCGTGTTGTTGCGCGAGAGGGACGAGCTCGACGTCGCGATGAGGTCGCCGAGCCCCGCGAGTCCGGCCATCGTCTCGGCCCGTCCGCCGTACGCGACCGCGAAGTCCGTCATCTCGGCGAGACCGCGCGTGATGATCGACGCCTTCGTGTTCTCGCCGTAGCCGACGCCGTCGACGATGCCGATCGCCACGGCGATGAGGTTCTTCAGCACGCCGCCGAACTCGGTGCCGATCACGTCGGTGTTGACGTAGGAGCGGAAGTAGCGGTTGGTCGCCGCGAGAGCCACCTCCTGCGCGGTGACGAGGCTCTCGGAGGCGATGACCGCCGCGGTCGGCTGCTCCTTGGCGATCTCGAGGGCGAGGTTGGGCCCGGAGGCGACGGCGATCCGGTCGAGGGAGACCGGCAGCATCTGCGCGATCACCTCGCTCATCCGCTGGCCGGTGCCCTTCTCGACGCCCTTCATCAGGCTCACCAGCACCGTGCGCTCGGTGAGGAACGGCGTGATCGCCTCGAGGTTGCTCCGCAGCGACTGCGACGGGATGGAGAGGTAGACGTGGTCCGCGCCCTCCAGCGCCTCCTCGATGCGCGGCGTGGCCCGGATGTTGCGCGGGAGGTTGATGCCGGGGAGGTAGTCGCTGTTGCGCTTGGCCTCGGTGATCTCGCGGGCCAGCTCGGCGCGGCGCGCCCACATCACGACGTCGGAGCCGCCGTCGGCGAGGATCTTCGCGAACGTGGTGCCCCAGCTGCCGGCGCCGAGGACGGCGACGCGGCGGGGCACGGGGATGGGCGCCTTCCTACTGCTCGGACTCAAAGCGACCCGTGCCCTTCTGGTTGTGCTCGGAGGGGTTCCAGCGCTTCTCGGGCGCCGCCTCGCCGCGCAGCTCCTCGAGCAGGGCGGTGATCGCCGCCATCACGACCGCGGAGGCCTCGTTGAGTGTGGCGGAGTCGAGGCTGCGTCCGCGGAAGGCGGACAGGTCGACGGGGTCGCCGACGATCACGTCGACGCGCTTGCGGCGGAAGAGGGTGATCCGCTTGGAGTAGCGGCCCATCAGCTGCTGCGCGCCCCAGTGCGCGACCGGGACGACAGGCAGGCCGTACTGCAGCGCCATCCGCACCGCTCCCGTCTTGCCGCGCATCGGCCAGAGCTCGGGGTCGCGGGTGAGGGTGCCCTCGGGGTAGATGATGACCGAGCGGCCCTCGTCCACGAGAGCCTTGGCGGTCTTCAGCGGCTCGCTGCCGCGGACCGAGCCCGAGCGCTCGACGGGGATCTGCCCGGAGCCGCGCAGGATCGAGCCGAGCACGGGCACCGAGAACAGCGAGGCCTTGGCGAGGAAGCGCGGTGCGCGGCCGGCGCGCCACAGGGTCCAGCCCGTGATGATCGGGTCGATCTCGCTGTAGTGGTTCGGCGCGAACACGAAGGCTCCGGTGCTCGGGATCTTGTCGCCGTTCCGGATCCGCAGGTCGACCGAGGCGGTCATCACGGGGATCACCGCCGCCGCGAGGAACCAGAAGATGGACGGACGGCTTCGCTCAGACACCCGCCCATCCTCGCATCCCGCATCGGAGGGGCCGCGTCCCCACGCCCGGGAGCAGCGGGGCCCCGCGGTGGGAGGAGCGGCCCGGCCGCCGGGTACGGTACCGGCACGCCCCGTCCGCGTCGCCGCCCGTCGCCGTGGGACGCCGTCGGCCGAGCGCTCGGCCGCCTCGCCGACTCGCCGATCGCGCAGTCCGGCCTGGTGCTCCTGCTCGTGTGGGGAGTCGTGCTGCTCGCCACGCAGGCCGGACGCGACGCGGCCGCGCTCGGCGACGGCCTCCTGCTGACGCTCGCGGTCCTCGTCGGCGGCTCGGCGGCCGTCGCCCTCGTGATCGGCGGGGTCGACGCCCTCTGGCGCGTGGCGGTGGCACCGCTCGCCCACGTCGAGGCGGAGGCGACCGGCGGCGTCGCGGTCCTCGGACGCGGCCGGCTCGGAGCGGGCCTCCGTCGTGTCGAGCCGCGGTTCCCGCTGCCGACGCTGCGGCCCTACGCGGTGGTCGTGCCGCGCCGCCGGGGACTGACCGTCTCCTTCGGCGACTGGGGCGTCGTCGTGCCCTGGGCGCGGATCGCGCGGCTGGAGCGGCGGTGGGTGCTGGTGGGCCTGCGTCCGCGCGAGGCCCTCGAGGTCGTCCTGGCCGGCACGCGGCGCGGACGCCTCACGCTGGTCCTGGTCGAGTCGCCCGGACCGCTGAGCCTCCGGCCCGCGCCGGAGACGACGCTCGCGCTCCTCGAGAAGCGGATCCGGGGACGCCTGGAGGAGGACGCGGAACCGCCCGCGTGGGGCGCGCCCGGGCGCGACAGGACCCTGGGCCGCTGAGGACGGTCGTCCTCAGCGGCCCGGGGTCCCGGTGGGCGGCTACGCGTCGAGCGAGAAGTCGGCGCCCAGCAGCTCGAGCTTGGTGAGGAAGTTCTCGTAGCCGCGGCTGATGATGCCGACGTTCGAGACCGTCGAGGTGCCCTCGGCCGAGAGCGCCGCGATCAGGTGCGAGAAGCCGCCGCGCAGATCCGGCACGACGATGTCGGCGCCGTGCAGCTTCGAGGGTCCCGAGATCACGGCCGAGTGCATGAAGTTGCGCTGCCCGAAGCGGCAGGCCTGCCCGCCGAGGCACTCGCGGTGGATCTGGATGGTCGCGCCCATCTCGACGAGCGCGTCGACGAAGCCGAAGCGCTGCTCGTAAACGGTCTCGTGCACGATCGAGACGCCCTTGGCCTTCGTGAGCGCCACGACCAGCGGCTGCTGCCAGTCGGTCATGAAGCCGGGGTGCACGTCGGTCTCGATGATGACCGGCTTGAGCTCGCCGCCCGGGTGGTAGAAGCGGATGCCGTCCTCGGCGATCTCGAACGCGCCGCCGACCTTGCGGAAGACGTTGAGGAAGGTGGTCATCTCCTGCTGGCGGGCGCCGCCGACGAAGATGTCGCCGTCGGTCGCGAGGGCCGCGGCCGCCCAGGAGGCCGCCTCGTTGCGGTCGAAGAGCGCGCGGTGGGAGTAGCCGGTGAGCCGGTCCACGCCCTCGATGCGGATCACGCGGTCGGTGTCGACCGAGATGATGGCGCCCATCTTCTGCAGGATGTTGATCAGGTCCATGATCTCGGGCTCGATCGCCGCGCCCGAGAGCTCGGTGATGCCGGAGGCGCGCACCGCGGTCAGGAGGACCTGCTCGGTCGCTCCGACGCTCGGGTAGGGCAGCGACACCTTGGCGCCGTGCAGGCCCTCGGGTGCCGACATCCGGATGCCCGAGGGCAGCTTCTCGACGACGGCGCCGAAGTTGCGCAGCACCTCGAGGTGGTAGTCGATCGGGCGGTCGCCGATGCGGCAGCCGCCGAGGTCGGGGATGAACGCCTCGCCCAGGCGGTGCAGCAGCGGGCCGCAGAAGAGGATCGGGATGCGGCTGGAGCCGGCGTGCGCGTCGATGTCGGCGAAGTGCGCGGACTCGACGTTGGAGGGGTCGAGGATCAGCTCGCCCACCTCGGCGCCCTGCTTCACCTTGACGCCGTGGACTTCGAGCAGGCCCTTCACGACGCGGACGTCGCTGATGTCGGGCACGTCGCGGAGGGTGGAGGCGGTCTCGCCGAGCAGCGCCGCGACCATCGCCTTGGTGACCAGGTTCTTGGCCCCCTTGAGCTCGATCCGGCCCACCAGCGGTCGCCCGCCGTTGATGGTGATCCGCTCGGTCGTCATTCCCACCCGTGCTCCCGACGCCTTGGCGTCCTGCAGGGCCTTGGCGTCCTGAAGAAGTGTGTTCACGCTATTTCACCGGCAATGTCTTGGGCCGCCAGCTCTCGCGGCGGGTCTCGAATTCGGAAATGAGCGCTTCGTCGCGCAGGGTCAGGCCGATGTCGTCCAGGCCCTCGATCAGGCGCCATCGAGTGTAGTCGTCGATCTCGAAGTCGAAGGTCTCGCCACCGGCGGTGACCGTACGCGCAACCAGATCCACCGTCGGTTCTATTCCCGGGGTGCCCTCGATGATCTCCCACAGCCGCTCGACGTCGGGCTCCGAGACGACGGCCGCGAGCAGTCCCTGCTTGCCGGCGTTGCCCCGGAAGATGTCGCCGAAGCGGGGGGAGATGACGACCCGGAAGCCGAAGTCGCGCAGCGCCCAGACGGCGTGCTCGCGGCTGGAGCCGATGGCGAAGTCGGGGCCGGCGACGAGGATGCCGGCGCCGCGGTAGCGCTCCTGGTTGAGGACGAAGTCCGCGTCCTGCCGCCAGCCGTGGAAGAGCGCGTCCTCGAAGCCGGTCTTCGTGATGCGGCGGAGGTAGATGCCGGGGAGGATCTGGTCGGTGTCGACGTTGGCGCGCTTCAGGGGCGCGGCGATCGCGGTGACGGTCTCGAACTTCTGCACGGTCAGACTCCTGCTCTCTCGCGGACCGGCTCCAGATCGGAGGGACTGGAGAGGGTGCCGCGCACGGCCGTGGCCGCGGCGACGAGGGGCGAGACGAGGTGGGTCTTCGCCCCCTTGCCCTGACGACCCTCGAAGTTGCGGTTGGACGTGGAGGCCACGCGCTCCCCCAGGACGAGCTGGTCGGTGTTCATCCCGAGGCACATCGAGCAGCCGGCGAAGCGCCACTCCGCGCCGAACGCGGTGACGATCCGGTCGATCCCCTCGGCCTCGGCCTCGAGCCGCACCCGGGCGGAGCCGGGGACGACCATCACGCGGACGCCGGGGGCCTTGGTGCGCCCCTCGACGACGGCAGCGAAGGCCCGCAGGTCCTCGATCCGCGAGTTGGTGCAGGAGCCCATGAAGACCACGTCGACCGGGATCTCCTTCATCGGCGTGCCGGGCTCCAGCGCCATATACTCCAGCGCTCGCAGAGCGCTGGCGCGCTCGTTCGGATCGTCGAGGACGTCAGGGTCCGGTACCGCCTGCGAGAGCGAGACGCCCTGGCCGGGGTTCGTGCCCCAGGTGACGAACGGCTCGAGCGCGTCGGCGTCGATCACGACCTCGGCGTCGAACACGGCGCCCTCGTCGCTCGGCAGCGTCCGCCAGTAGGCGACCGCGGCGTCCCAGTCCTCGCCCGCCGGAGCGTGCGGGCGGCCGTGCAGGTAGGCGAAGGTCGTCTCGTCCGGCGCGACCATGCCGGCCCGCGCACCCGCCTCGATCGACATGTTGCAGATCGTCATCCGGCCCTCCATCGAGAGCGCGCGGATCGCGGAGCCGCGGTACTCGAGGATGTAGCCCTGGCCGCCGCCGGTGCCGATGCGGGCGATGACCGCGAGGATGATGTCCTTGGCCGTCACCCCCTCCTTCAGCGTGCCCTCGACCGTGATCGCCATCGTCTTGAAGGGTTGCAGCGGCAGCGTCTGCGTCGCCATCACGTGCTCGACCTCGCTCGTGCCGATGCCGAAGGCGATCGCGCCGAACGCGCCGTGCGTGGAGGTGTGCGAGTCGCCGCAGACCACCGTGACGCCGGGCATCGTCAGGCCCAACTGGGGGCCGACGACATGCACGATGCCCTGCTCGACGTCGCCCAGGGAGTGCAGGCGGACGCCGAACTCGCCGGCGTTGCGGCGCAGCGCGTCGATCTGGGTGCGGCTGATCGGATCCTCGATGGGGCGTCCGATCTCGAGGGTCGGCGTGTTGTGGTCCTCGGTGGCGATGGTGAGGTCCGGCCGGCGCAGCGGGCGCCCCGCGGCACGCAGGCCGTCGAACGGCTGCGGGCTGGTCACCTCGTGCAGCAGGTGCAGGTCGATGTAGAGCAGGTCGGGAGCGCCGTTCTCGCCCGCGACGACCACGTGGTCGTCCCAGACCTTCTCGGCGAGGGTGCGCGGCTTCTCGGCTCTCCTGCCGGTCCCTGCTCCACTCGACGCGGGCGCGGCTGTGCCGGGTGTGGTCTCGATCATGACGGTTCCTTCTCCTCCTGGAGTCGCTGCTCGGCCGGGCGAGGCACCGCGACGAGGGAGGCCGTCAGTTCGAGGTCTCGTCGCGGCACGGAAGGAGGTGCGGGCCACTCAGCATGGACCGAGAATAGCACCGCGCTCCCCCGCCTCCCGGGCGGGCGCGGCACGGAGTCGCCCGGCTCAGGCGCGGGCGTCGAGCACGGCGTCGACGACGACGACGGTGACGTTGTCCCGTCCGCCGGCCTCGACCGCCGCACGCACGAGCGCCTGAGCGAGGTCGGCAGGGTCGCCGGAGTCGCGGCGGGCGAACAGGGCGGCGATCCGCTGGTCGGAGAGCTCCTTCGTCAGCCCGTCGGAGCAGAGCAGGTAGCTGGCGCGCGGCACGACGGGCAGCGTCCAGACGTCCGTCTCGACCTCCTCGTCGGCGCCGAGGGCGCGGGTGACGATGTTGCGGTCGGGATGCGACTCCGCCGACTCGGGGGTGAGCAGGCCGGCCGAGACGAGCTCCTGCACGGCGGAGTGGTCCACCGTCAGCTGCTGGAGTTCGGCACCGTCCCAGCGGTAGACGCGGGAGTCCCCGACGTTGAACAGCGCCCAGCGGGCCGGGCCCGCGGGCTCGGGGAGCACGAGCATCAGCCCGGTCAGCGTCGTGCCGCAGAGCGCACCGCCCACGTCGAGCGCGCGCACGGCCGTGTTGGCGCCCTCCACCAGGTCGAACACCGCGTCCACCGGACCCAGGCTCGTCGGCCGGTTCTCGCGCAGCGCCTCGACGGCGGCTGCGCTCGCGAGGTCCCCTCGTGCGTGCCCGCCCATCCCGTCCGCGACTGCCAGGAGCAGCTCGTCGGCGAGGAGGGCGTCCTCGTTGACGCGGCGGACGGCGCCGACGTCGGTGCTGCTGCTGACGGCGAGCCGCAGCGCCCCCTGGGGCAGGTCGACCGTGGTCGTCGTCATCGCGGGATCACTTCTCCTCGGCGGAGGACCGGGCGTCGTCCGCGACGACCTCGGGGTGCCCGTCGTGCAGCTGGATGTGGCGGTGCTCGCGGCGCATCTTCGCCAGGCTCGCCAGCGTCGCCACGGTCATGCTCAGCACGATGACCACGAGCGAGGTGATCGTGTCGATGTCCCACACCGGCACCGGCTCGCCCCCGTTGAGGAAGGGCAGGTCGTTCTCGTGCAGGGCGTGCAGGACGAGCTTCACGCCGATGAAGGCGAGGATGAACGCGATCCCGTACTTGAGGTACTCGAGCTTGTCGATCAGCCCGCCGAGCAGGAAGTAGAGCTGGCGGAGCCCCATCAGCGCGAAGACGTTCGCGGTGAACACGATGAAGGGGCTCTCGGTGATGCCGAAGATCGCCGGGATCGAGTCGAGCGCGAAGAGCAGGTCGGTCGAGCCGATCGCGAGGAACACGATCAGCATCGGCGTGAAGTGGCGCGTGCCGTCGATCGTGGTGCGGATCCTGGAGCCGTCGAACGAGTCCGAGATCTTGACGCGGCGGCGCAGGAGCCGGATGAGCAGGTTGTCGGTGCCCTCGTCCTCGTCCTCCGCGCCGAACGCCTGGTTCCAGGCCGTGTAGACCAGGAACGCGCCGAAGAGGTAGAAGATCCAGCTGAAGCTCTCGATGAGCTGCGCGCCGAGCAGGATGAAGACGCCGCGGAAGACCAGCGCGATGATGATGCCCACCATCAGCACCTCCTGCTGGAGCTTCGCCGGCACCGCGAAGCGGCCCATGATGATGACGAAGACGAACAGGTTGTCGACCGAGAGGCTGTACTCGGTCAGCCAGCCTGCGACGAACTGGCCGGCCAGCTCGCCGCCGCCGAGGATCAGCATCAGCAGCGCGAACACGAGCGCCAGCGACACGTAGAAGCCGACCCACAGCCCCGACTCCTTCAGGCTCGGCACGTGCGGGCGCTTGTAGACCAGCAGCAGGTCGGCGGCGAGGATCAGGCTCAGGACGACGAACGAGCCGATCACGAACCAGACGGGCAGATCGAGCATGAGGGCCTTCCGAGTGGGTGGGGGCCGAAAGTCTCTCCCCGGGGAGCGGACGGCCGTGCCGGTCCGCGTCACCCGTCCCGCCCCCGGCGCCGCGCAGGGGCGGTGCGTACTGACGGGAGCGGAAAGGCGGGATACTCCCCTTCGCGGATGCGATCCTAGCGCCGATCCGGCGGGATGCGGCCCCGGGGAGGCGGAGCGGGAACGAGGCGATCGGCGCGATGCGTCGAGCGGGTGCCGCGTGGCGAGCACCCGGGTGTTAAACGAGAAGAACCCCCGGTCAGACCGGGGGTTCTTCTCGTGTTGCCGTGGTGACCCCAGCGGGATTTGAACCCGCGTTACCGCCGTGAGAGGGCGACGTCCTAGGCCGCTAAACGATGGGGCCGCGTTTTTGCAACTCGAAGAGTGTTGCACACGGATCCGCATCGACGCAAATCGAGCGCCCGGCCCATCCGGTCTCCGCTCGGCCCCGGCCTTGCCCGCCGCCCGCCGAGGCGGTTGGCTCGGGGCATGAGACTGACGAAACTCGAGCACGCCGCCGTCCTGATCGAGGAGGACGGCGCCCGGCTGGTGATCGATCCGGGGTCCTTCACCCGGCCCGTCGAGGGGACGACCGACACCGTCGCCGTGGTGCTCACCCACGAGCACGCCGACCACTGGACCCCGGAGCAGCTGCAGCGCCTGCGCGACGCGGCCCCGTCGCTGCGGATCCTCGGCCCGGCCGGGGTCGCCGCCGCCGCCGAGGGCTTCGACGTCGAGACGGTCGCCGACGGCGATGTCGTGACGGTGGGCACGTTCGAGCTGCGCTTCTTCGGCTCCCGTCACGCGGTGATCCACCGCAGCATCCCCGTGATCGACAACGTGGGCGTCCTGGTGAACGGCCGGGTCTACTACGCCGGCGACTCGTTCACAGTGCCGGAGGGCGTCGATGTCGAGATCCTCGCTGCTCCCTCGGGAGCACCGTGGATGAAGATCGCCGAGGCGATGGACTACGTGCTCGAGCTCGCCCCGCGGCACGCCTTCGCGACCCACGAGCAGGTGCTCTCGGAGGCGGGGCGCTCGCTCGGCCACGACCGGCTCGGCTGGGCGGTGCGCGAGGGCGGCGGCGAGTACCACGCCCTCGAGCCGGGCGACGTGCTGGAGCTCTGACGGCGGGACTCGCCCGCGATCACTCGTACCATCCGGGCGCCCGCTCCTCGTGCCGTGGCTCACCGGACCGGCGGAGCCGCCGTCGCCCGAGCGCGAGAAGCAGCAGGGAGAGGCCCAGAGCGAGGATGCTCGGCGGGACGGCGACGAGGAGCGCCGGGCCCGGAGCGACCGCCTGCAGGACACTGCTCGCGCTCGGCTGCCCGTCGGCCTCGCCGACCACGAGCGCTATCGACGGCGACACGACGATTAGGGCTGCCAGCCACGCTGGAACCAGGACGAGGGCCGGAGCGAGCGACGGTGTCGACGTCGATCGCCGAAGTGCCAGCGCCGCACACGGGAGGACGAAGACGAGCGCTCCAGGAAGGAGCCCGACCGCCGCGAGGAAGAGGAGGAGGGAGGCGAAGCCGGGTTCCACGAGCGCTCCGAGTCCCGCCAGCGCCGCCGTCACGCCGACCGGGAGGAGGGCGACGGCTGCGGCCCACCCGAGAACGCGCAGCGCGCGGGGCTCCGCGCCATCGGAGACGTCGATCACGAGGTCCTCGAGGGGGCCGGCGAGCGTCGGCCGCCGGTGAAGCGAGGGGTCGACGACCCCTCACGGCCTGCTGGAGTCCTGGCGGTGCAACGACGACGGCCGGGCCGGGGGCGCGCCCCGGCCCGGCCGTCGATCCGATCCCTCACCGGATCAGTAGTACTCGCCCTGGCGGTAGTCCCAGGAGTTGAACTGCTCGGCGAGGTTCAGCATGATGCGCTCGTAGTCGAGGCCGCGGCGGATCAGCACGGGGCCCGGGGTGATCGAGCGCTCGCCGCCCTGCACGGGGATGAGGGCGCCCGAGGCGTCCACCATCGAGACCATGACGCCCTGCTCGTGGCGGGAGTCCTCGTCCTTGTCCGGCTGGATCGAGGAGACGTAGGAGTCGGCAGAGACGATGACGTCGGCCTCGTTCTCGATCCGCTCGCCGATGTTCGCGACGCGGCCGCGGTTGCCCACGCCCGAGGGGTTGGCCGAGCTGGCGAAGGTGAGGGTGCGGTCGCGCTCCCACATGGTGGCGACCAGCTGCTCGGCCGGGCGGCCGAAGCGGATGACGAAGCAGCTGGTGCCCCGTCCGTCGCGGACCAGCTCGCGGGCGTCCTCGTCGATCAGGTCGACGGCCTCGGCCTTCCACGGGAGGATGCAGCCGAGCAGGACGTCCTGGTCCCAGTGCTTCTGGTAGAAGGCGAGGACCTCCTCGTTGAGCTCGGCGAGCTCGGTGAGCTGCTCGATGCTGGAGCAGAGCACGACGCCCGGCTTGTTGCGGTTGCGCTGCTTGGCCGAGAACTTGCGCTCGAGGCCCGCTCCGTCGGTCGTCATCAGGATGTAGCCGACCTTGGTCGCGCAGACGACCAGTCCACCGGGGGCGTAGAGCGCGTCCACCGCTTCCGCAGGAGCCTGCTCACGCCATTCGATCACCGTCGTGCTGGTCATTCTTTCCCTTTCGTGGTGTCCAGAGACGCCATGGGCGGGGCCCCGGCCGAGCGGAAGCCTAGCGGATCGCCTCCCGTCGTCCGCGGCGGTGATGCCGCGAACGGACGCGCACCGGGCTCCGGATCGACTCCGGTGCCCGGTGCGCGCCCGTCCGCGCCGCGCGCGCCGACGGGACGGCTCAGGCGAGGGCCGTGAGCGAGCCTCGCGCGAGCGTGTTGACGGTCAGATGGAAGCCGACCAGCGAGGCCGGAGTCGACTCGTCGACCGGCAGCGTCGGCACTCCGAGCGCGTGCACCGTGAAGAGGTAGCGGTGCGGGCGGTCACCGGGCGGCGGGGCCGCACCGGCGTAGGCGAGCGACCCGAGGTCGTTGAGCGCCGGGCGCCCCACTTCCGTCGAGCCGGCGGCCAGCTCGGTGACCTCCTTCGGGATGTCGACCAGGACCCAGTGGTGGATGCCGCCGAGGGTCGGCGCATCGGGGTCGAACACGGTCACGGCGTACGACTGCGTGCCCTCGGGGCCGGCGCTCCAGCGCAGGGACGGGCTGGTGTCGCCGCTCCCCTGGGCCTCGGCGAGCCGCTCGCCGTCGGTCACGTCGTCGCTGGACACCTCCAGGGGCGCCGTCGCGGGCAGGAAGTCGAGCGGGTGCGGGGGCGTGCTCCTGGTCAGATCGGTCATGTCGTTCTCCTTCTCTCTCAGTCGGTGACTCGGCCGCGGACGCCGTCGAGCCAGTAGTCGGAGTGGCGGTCCGCGGTCGCCGCGTCGCGGAACGAGTACGTCTTCAGCAGCCAGCGGAAGCGGGTCTTGTCGCGGTCCTGGACGTCGACGAGCTGACGGCTGTGCAGGCCGTCCTGGTTCGCGATGATCAGCAGGTCCGCGTCGCGGATCCGGTGGTACTGCTCGCTGACCTTCGAGAGCGCATCGCGGAACTGCCAGAGCGCCCACAGGTGCGGCAGGTCGTCCGGGTCGGCCGGCACCGTCCGGGTGTCGTAGTAGCGGAAGCTGTGCTCGTTCTCGAGCAGAGCGTGCTGGTCCGACACGATCTGGTTCTTGTTCTGGGCGCGCGAGAGCTCGTCGAACGGGGTGATGTAGACCGCCTCGCGCAGGAGCGCCTGGTTCTCGGGTGAGATGAAGCGCAGGATCTCGCGGCCGTCGACGTACTTCGTGTAGACGAGGTCGGTCTCGGGCGTGCGCAGTCCCAGGAGCGAGATGAAGTCGGCGCGCACCGGGTGCGCGGTCCGCTCGTTGTGCCAGTACAGCTCGCCGTCGGTCTTCTGCGTCTGGGTGTTCGAGAAGCGGTTGTCGGCGTAGACGTCCTGGAAGAAGTCGCCGTTGTTGCGGGTGGCGTACGCGAGCAGCGGCGAGCCGAGGTACTGCGACTGCAGCTCGAGCAGGCCCTCGCCGACGAACGTCAGCTTCTTGCGGTACTTGTCCTCGAGCGCGTCGTCCTGGTCGAGCCAGGGGATCTCGTCGTCGACCGGGTTGTTCGAGATCAGGTGCGCGTAGGTGATCTTCTCGTCGCGCTCGCGCCGGATGCGGGCGAGCGCGTCGACGAAGCCCTGCGGGACGTCGCCGCTGTCGATCAGCGCGGCGATCGCGTCGCGGAAGCGGTCGTAGTCCTTGTAGGGGTCGATGGCGACCGCCAGCAGCGACTGCTGGAGGGTCGATCTGTCGGAATCGGAGAACGTGTAGATGGGCTGCATTGCTTCACTCCTTGCACGTGGATGAGGGACGCCGCCGGCGGACTCGTCCCGGACTTCCTCTGTCACTCCGCTTCCGCGGTGACGGCCCTCCTCTCCTGTCGTCGCATCGAGACGGCCCCGATCGTCTGCGCGAGGACCGCGAGGACGACGAGGACGATGAGGGTCGGCGCGGTCCCTCCCGTGAGGGGGACGAGTATCCCGGCGCCGACGAGCAGGACGGCCTGGAGGATCCCCTGGTTGCGCTCCAGTCCGCGCATCACCGCGACCCGGGCGCCGTCCTCGAGCCCGTTCATCGCCGGCGCCAGGGCGATCATCGTCGCGGGCCGCACGAAGCCGCCCGCGATCCCGAGCAGGGCCAGGCCGGCGATCGCGGCGCCGAGCACCCCGAGGGTGGTCAGGGCGAGGCCCAGCACCTGGGTGAGCGCCGTCAGCCGGAAGACCAGGGGCGTGCCGGCGATGAGCGGCGAGAGCCGGGCGGCGGCCAGGCCGGCGAGCGTGTAGAGGCCGAGCACCAGGCCGAACGCGGGCAGCGTCAGACGCAGCTCCTGGAACAGCAGCAGCGGGATCACGAAGGTGTAAGCGGCGAGCAGGACGGCGCGGTTCACGGAGTAGTAGAGGGACCAGAAGCGCACCGCGGCGGGCAGGACGGCCGGCCGCACGGCGCGCGCCGCCACTCCCGAGGCGGCGCTCGCGCCGAGCGGCAGGCGGGCAAGGAGCACCACGGCCAGCGCGGCGCACGACACGAGCGCGCTGAGGAGGAACGGCAGCCGGTCCCAGAGCGCGAGCGAGGCGGCCCCGAGCACTCCCGCGCCGAAGGAGGCGAGGAACATTCCGCTCTGCACCCGCGTCTCCTGGCGGCGAGCATCGGCTCCGGCGCGCAGCGAGGAGGCCAGCGCGGCGTCCCGCCCGGCCGTCAGCGAGAAGCCGCAGCCGGCGAGCAGCTGGCTGATCACGACGGCGACCGGATCCGCGTCCAGAACGATCACGACGAGGCCCAGTGCCTTCACGCCCTCGCCGACGACGAGCGCGCCCGCCGAGGACAGGCGGCGTGTGAGCGGCGAGAGCGGGCCGTCGGCGAGCGCCGCCACCACTCCGTAGAGCGCCAGCAGCAGCGCCACGGCCAGGATCGGGTAGCCCCGCGCCAGCAGGAACACCGCGACCACGGGCAGGTGGAAGTAGGCGCGCGAGACGATCCGGTAGACCGTGATCAGCCCGGCGGCGCTGCGGCCGCGCGGGGCGTCCCCGCGCCCGAGGTCAGACAAGGGAGGGCACGACGACGCGCAGTGCGTCGGCGCCCACGTCGCCCTGACGGACGATCGACGCGCCGCCCACGAGGGAGACGATCGTGCTGCTCATCGTGGAGTCGGGGGCGGTGGTGCTGCGGATCAGGTAGTCGCTGTCACCGCCGAGGTGCTCCGCGGCGAGGTCGAAGTCGACGAGTCCGGTCGACACCGTGCCGCTGATGTTGGCGGAGGTGGCCGCGAGCGGCAGGCCCGCGAATATCGAGAGCAGGTTGATCGGGGCGCTGAGGTTGTGCACGACCGACACCGTGTCCTGGCCCGAGGTGACCCAGTCCGGGACGACGGGCTTGCGGCGCAGGATGACGTTCAGCGGCCCCGGCCAGAACGCTGCGACGAGCGCGTCCATGTCGGCCGTCTCCGGGGCGAAGGCCCAGGTCGCCCAGTCGCGGGGCGCGGAGACGAAGAGGGTGAGCGGCTTCGCGCCGTCCCGCTTCTTCATGTCGTAGAGGCGGAAGCAGGCGCTGCGCGAGAAGGGGCTGGCGAACACGCCGTAGTTCGTGTCGGTCTGCGCGATGACGGTCGCGCCCTCGCGGAGCTCCTGCCCGACGCGCCGGAGCTCGTCGAGATCGGTCGCGTCGATGATCTGTGCCGTCATGGGTAGTGCTCCTGCTGCGCTCGGGCGCGTCCGGGCGGGGCCGGATCGCGTCGCTGTCGTGTGGCCCGCTGACGGCGGCGCCCCACGGAGGGCGCCTGGCGGGTCGGACGGCGGAGGCCGTCCGGATGCGGGTGACCACGGAGGAGAGATGCGGCTGCGTCCTCCCCCCGAGGACGTCTGCCCGGTGAAAGTAGCAGGGTGCGCATCCGGCCCGCGTGTTCGCGACGCTGCATGACGAAGGAAGTCGTCGACGTCGGGGAGCAGGGTCGGGGATCGGTATGTTCCGCTGACGCGCCGCATCTCCGCGGCGTTCTCCCGGCTCCGCGGATCCGCGCGATCGTCCGTCTGGCGGCGCACCACGGCCGGGGCTGGACGGCTCGCGGCGACCCGGTCTCCGGGCCCTCCCGCTCCTCGACAGAAGGACCGCCCATGACCGACTACTGGCCCGTGCTCCTCATCCTGCTCACGATCGTGGCCGTCGTGGTCCTGATCGTCGTGCTGAAGGTCGAGCCGGTGATCGCCCTCCTCGTCTCGGCCCTCGGGCTCGGCCTCGTCTCGGGGCAGGGCGGCGAGGGGACGGTGACCGCGATGACGTCCGGATTCGGCGCGGTCCTCGGCGACATCGGCCTGCTGATCGCGCTCGGCCTGCTGCTCGGATCGCTCCTGGAGGCGCTGGGCGTGGCCCCGCTGCTCGCCCGCTGGCTCGTGAAGCGCTTCGGTCGGCGCGCGCTCCCGGTCGCCTACGCGCTGACCCTGGGCGTCGCCTTCCCCTCGATCTACTCCGACGTGCTGGTCGTGATGAGCGCACCGCTGACTCGTCTGGCCTCGCGGGGGCTCGGTGCCGGTGGCTACGGGCTGCTGGCCGGCTCCTCCATCGTCGGGATGATCGTGGGCGTGGTCTTCGTCGTCCCCGGAGCCGCCGCGCTGGCCACGGCAGGCATCGCGGGCGCTCCCCTGCCGTCGATGGTCGCCATCGGCGCCCCGCTGGGCATCGTCACCATCGTGCTGACCGTGCTGGTGTACAGCGCCCTGGTGAAGCGCGGCGGCTGGCGGGACGAGCGCGACCTCGAGGGCGGGGCGGTCCCGGGGCCCGCTCTCGAGCCCGAGGCGGGCGCGGCCACGGGAGGCACGGCGCTCGCGACGCGGCGGGTGCCGCTCGCGCTGGCCGTCGCTCCGATCGCCCTCACCATCGTGCTGATCGCCGCGAACTCGCTCACCCAGCTGGCCGAGCTCGACGTCCCCCTCCTGCGGTTCCTCGGCGACGCGCACATCGCGCTGCTGGCCGGCTTGGTGCTGGCCTACGCGACGGCACTGCGGACGCTCCCGAAGGGCGCCGTGGCCATGGCACTGGGCGGAGCACTGACCCGCAGCGGCCCGATCGTCGTCCTGACCGGGGTCAGCGGCAGCCTCGCCGCCGTGGTCGGAGGAACCGGGGTCGGCGACGCGCTCGCCGGCGCCTTCGACGGGCGGGCCCTCTCGCCGATCCTGCTCACCTGGGTCGTCGCGGCCGTGCTGCACGCGGCGATCGGCTCGGTCTCGACGGCCGCGATCACCGCGGTCGGCATCGTCGCCCCGCTGATCCCCGTGCTCGACGTGAACCCGGCGCTGATCGCCTTGGCCGCCGGCTCCGGCGCTCTCTTCCTCGGGATGGTCAACGCCAACGCGTTCTGGCTCTTCAAGTCCGTGCTCGGCCTCACCGTGCGGGGCACGTTCACCGCCTACTCGCTGACGCTCTCGATCGCCTCGGTGATCTCGCTGCTGGCGCTGCTGGTGGCGGGAACGTTCGTCTGAGCGTCGGCCGGCCCCCACGAGGCCACGCTCGCGAGGTCGGCGCCGAACTCGACCCGGAGGCGCACGGGCGCGCCCCCGCGCAGCACGCCCGGCAGCCAGAGGCGGGCGTCATCCCACATCCGCTCGAACGGCACCTCCTCGACCGGGACGAAGGCGGCGGCGAGCTCGCTCGACTCGGTGACCTCGCCGGTGACGCGGCGGCAGAGGAAGACGTGCGAGCGCTGGCTCCAGGCCGGCCGGTGCGGGAAGGAGTAGTCGAGCACGCCGCGCGGCTCCAGATCAGCCGCTCGGGCGACGAGCCCGGCCTCCTCCTGCAGTTCGCGGACGGCGGCGGCGACGGGCGACTCGCCGGGCTCGAGCTTGCCGCCGGGGGCGACCACGCGGCCCTCGCCGAGGCCCCTGCGCTTGCGGCCGAGGAGCACCTCCGCGCCCCGCGGGCCGTCGCGGAGGACGTAGACGACGCAGACCTCGGGCAGCCCCACCGCGCACCTCCGCTCCGACGGGCCGGGGGCCCGGCACCGCCGTCGTAGGCTAGCCCGGTGACGACGACCGCGCTCGAGCGCTTCCAGGCCCTGCTGCGCGTCGACACCGTGTCCCACTCGGACGAGTCGGCGACCGACTGGAGCCGCTTCCACGCCTTCCGGGAGCTCGTCGCCGAGCTCTACCCGGCGCTGCACGCGGCGCTGGAGTCCGAGACCGTCGCCGGCCACTCCCTCCTCTGGCGCTGGCGCGGTGAGGAGCCGGGCGAGCCGGCCGTGCTGATGGCCCACTACGACGTGGTCAGCGTGACGGCGGCGGAGTGGTCGCACGACCCGTTCGCGGCCGAGACGGTCGTCGCCGCGGACGGCCGCACCTCCGTCGTGGCGCGCGGCGCCCTCGACGACAAGGGCTCCCTCGTCGCCCTCCTCGAGGCGGTCGAGGCGGCCGTCCTGCGGGGCGAGCGGCCCCGGCACGACGTGTACCTCCTCTCCACGCACAACGAGGAGACGGCGGGCGACGGCGCCCCCTCGGTCGTCGCCCTGCTCGGCGCGCGCGGGGTCCGCCCGCGCCTCGTGCTCGACGAGGGCGGGAACGTGCGGCGCGGCATCCTGCCCGGCGTCACCACCCCGATCGCCGTGATCGGCGTCACCGAGCGCGGGATCATGAACCTCGAGCTGACCTGCCGCGACGTCGGCGGCCACGCCTCCGCTCCGCCGCCCCCGCCCGGGCTGCTCGCCACCCAGCGGCTCGCGAGGGCGATCCACCGCCTGACCGAGAACCCGTTCCCCTCGACCCTCCCGGAGCCGATCGCCCAGCTGGTGCGCGCGGCGGCCGACCACGCGGACGCGGCCCACGCCGTCTGGTACGCCCGCCCGCACGAGCACCCGGACGCCGTCGTCGGCGCGCTCGCCGCCCACTCCAACCGCTCGGCCGCGATGCTGCGGACGACGGTCGCGATCACCGAGCTGCGCGGCAGCACCGGAGCGAACGTCCTCGCCTCCAGCGCCAGCGCCACCGCGAACGTGCGGATCAACCCGGGCGGCACCGTGGCGGGCGTGGTCGAGCGCATCCGCGCCGTCATCGACGACCCGGAGGTCGAGGTCGAGGTGAAGGTCGCCCACGAGCCCTCCCCCGTCTCCCCCACCGGCGAACCCGGCGACGGCGGGCCGTATGACCTGCTCCGCGCGGTCGTCCAGGAGTCGTTCCCGGACGCGGTCGTCGCCCCCTACGTGCAGACCGGCGGCAGCGACGCCCGGCACTTCCACGCCATCAGCGACCACGTCTACCGCTTCATCCCGTTCGAGATCAGCCCGCGGCAGCAGCTCGGGATCCACGGGGTCGACGAGTCGGTCGAAGCCGACCAGTTCGAGCGCGCCATCGAGTTCTACGCGCGGCTGCTCGCCCGGCTCTGATCGCGGCGGTCCTCCGGGGTCCGGGAGGACCGCGCAGCGACCGGCAACCTGGGAGAACCGTTCGATGACGCGCCGACCGGTGTTGGCCCGGAGTTCACCCCGCGATGATGGACTGATCGCAGCGGGGTCGCCTCCGCTGGAGCAGTGCGCAAGTGCCGACGCCGGGTCGCGTGATCCGGCTCCCGCCGATCGTGGAACCCGAGGATCATGTCCCTCCGCCAGGCCGAGTACCCCCGGCCCAACCACTTCATCCTTCACCTGAGCGACACCCACTTCATCGCCGGAGACGGCGGCCTGTACGGCTCCGACGTCGACAGCGAGGCCCAGCTGCGGCTCCTGTTCGACGAGCTGGAGGCGTCCGGCGGACGTCCGGAGGCCATCGTCATCACGGGTGATCTCGCCGACAAGGGCGAGCCGGAGGCGTACGCGAAGCTGCGCGCCGTCGTCGAGCCCGCTGCCGCACGCCTCGGCGCCGAGGTGATCTGGGTGATGGGCAACCACGACGACCGCGGCGCGTTCCGCTCGGGGCTGCTCGACCAGCTCCCGACCACGCAGCCGGTCGACCGCGTGCACGACGTGAACGGGCTGCGGATCATCGCGCTGGACTCCACCGTGCCCGGCGCCCACTACGGCGAGATCTCGGACGCGCAGCTCGACTGGCTGGCGGAGGAGCTCTCCAGCCCGGCCCCGCACGGCACGATCCTCGCGCTGCACCACCCGCCGGTGCCGAGCGTGCTCGACCTGTCGGTCCTCGTGGAGCTGCGCGACCAGCCCGCCCTCGCGGAGGTGCTCGAGGGCTCCGACGTCCGCAGCATCATCGCGGGCCACCTGCACTACTCGTCGACGGCGATGTTCGCCGGCATCCCGGTCTCGGTCGCGTCGGCCACCTGCTACACCCAGGACCTCAACGTGCCGGTGGGAGCGACCCGCGCCCGCAACGGCGCCCAGGCGTTCAACCTGATCCACGTCTACGACGGCACGGTGCTGCACTCGGTGGTGCCGATCGGCGCCTCGACCGAGGTGTCCTACGTCTCGGCGAACGAGACGCAGCGGATCCTCGCGGACCACGGCGTCGAGATCGCCGCGGCGACGGCGGCCCCCGTCGCCCGGGACGAGGAGCTCTACCCGCCGCTCGTGGAGCGGGTGGGCGTCAGCGCGTAGCGGCGCGGCGGGGCGTCGGGGTCGCTCCCACGCCTCCGGGCGCCGCGTCGACCGCGTCCTCGGACACGGCCGGCGGTGTCAGCGCCCGCCGGCGCGGTCCCGTGCGAACAGCCACCCGGCGAACGCCAGCGCCGCGGCCAGCGCGACGCCCACGCCGACGCCCGCTCCCACTCCGATGCCCGGGAACACGAGCGAGCTCGCCAGGCCGAGCAGCAGCCCGGCCACCGCTCCCCCGACGGCCCAGCCCACGGTCAGTCCTCGCGCTCCCACGGAGCCGGGATCGGGTAGTACTCCTCGAGGAACCCGATGACGGCCTTGGTGCGCGCCTCCGCCGAGATCTCGGGGAAGCTGCCGTCGTTGAGGCAGAAGAAGTCGACTCCGCGGTTCTTGAGGAGCTTGCGCATGTCCTTCAGCCCCTGGTGCATCGTCGTGTCGACGTACTTCACCGAGGCGTTCTCCTGCACGACCGCGCGCCCGGTCATCAGCGCGTAGTAGTGGTAGAGCGAGTTGGTGACGGAGACGTCGCTCGCGGAGCGGAAGCGGCTCGCGGCGGTCGCGGTGAACTCCGGCTCGAACTCGGCCTCGAGCTCGGCCATCACGGTCTTGCGGAGCGGCGTGGCGGCGTGCTCGAGGTGACGGGTCGTCATCGCGCCGAAGCGCTCGCGGAGCAGGCGCCGGTTGACGCGGGCCGCGTTCTCGAAGCCGCTGCGGGAGGCGTTGGAGTCGCCCATGCCGATGCGCGTCGTCGCCTCGATGAACTTCGTGATGCCCCCGGGCGAGAAGAAGATCGACGGGTCGACCGGGCGCCCGAAGAACATGTCGTCGTTGGAGTAGAGGAAGTGCTCCGCCAGCCCCGGGATGCGGTGCAGCTGGCTCTCGACCGCGTGGGAGTTGTGCGTCGGCAGCACCGAGAGGTCGCGGAAGTGGTCCTCGCTGCGCACGAGGGTGACGTCCGGGTGCTCGTCCAGCCAGCGCGGGCGCGGGGAGTCGGTGACGATGTAGATGTGCCGGATCCACGGCGCGTACATGTAGACGCTGCGCAGGGCGTACTTGAGCTCGTCGATCTGACGGAAGCGCGCCGGAGCGTCGTCGCCCTCCCCCACCACGTAGCTCGCCATGCGGGCCGCCCGGGCGCGCTGGAACTCCAGGTCGGTGCCGTCGACCCACGAGAAGACGATGTCCACCTCGAAGCGGATGTCGCTGACGAGCGGCTCGAACATGCCCTCGAACGTCGGCCAGGTGCGGCCGTACGCCTCGACGTGGGCGTCGATCGCTTCGGCGACGGGGAGGCTGTTGCGCATGAGCGCGTTCTCGGCGGGAGTGATGATCTCCTCCTCGCCCACCTTCCACAGCTCGAGGCGGACGCCGCTGCGGGCGCCGTAGCGCAGCGATCCCGTCGAGGAGACGCGCGGGCGGAAGAGCTTGAAGACGGAGGCGCGCGGATACGGCGCGAGCACGCCCTCGGCCAGGAGCTGAGGCGGGGTGCCCCGCTTGTCGACCGTCTTGGCGTAGAAGGGCTCGGTCGCGAAGGCGCGCGCCAGCAGCGTCGCCAGCTCGGCGCCGAGCACGCGGTCCACCGCGAGGAAGGGCGAGCCGTCGGTGCCGCGGATGAGGCGGTAGGGGAATTCGGCGGCGTCGAGGACCTCGCCGATGGCGATCAGGTCCTCGGTCCAGGCCGCGCGGGGCGTCGTACTCGAGTTCACCAGCGAGAACAGGCCGGCATGGACCACGACGTCGTCGCGGTCGAAGTGGCGCGGGCGCAGGAGCGGTGACGGAAGAGCACGGACGGAAGGCATGATTCACATTATCCGCCGTGGATTTCGTCCGTGTGACCGGGCCGTCGGCTTGACAGCGACCGCGGGGCCGCGCGGTCAGCGCGAGAGCGACTCGAGACGGTCTCGCGCCTTCTCCGCGGCCTTCGCGGCCCGTCTGGCGCGGTGCCGCTCCTCGGCGGCGACGACCCCCAGCGCGAAGGCCCCCTCCCCGCTGCGATCGGCCTGCTCCAGGATCAGCGCGCGGGCGGCGAGCGCGTCGCGCTCCTCCCCCAGGGCGTCGGCGAGGTCCTCGCCCGCTTCGGCGAGCGAGCGGCGCCGGGCGCCGACAGCCTCGGGGACGACCGCCCGCCACGCCTCCACGGTGTAGCGGAGCCGCTTCGCCGCCTTCCGCAGGTCGTGACGAGCCTCGAGCGAGCCGCCGGCCGCCGCGGAGCCCGCCGCGGAGATGCGCGCGAGGTCCTTCGCGACGGAGCGGCGCACCAGCGCCGTCGCGCTCGAGCCCGCCCGCGCGGTGCGGGGCGGATCCGCGAGCAGGGCGTCGAGCGAGGCGAGGAGCGCGAGGTAGCGGCCGCCGCGCAGAGTGCGGTCGACGCGGCGCAGCGCCGAGGCGTGCCGGTGCTCGACCTCCTCCAGCAGGGCGGTGGGGGTGCTCGGGGCGCCCTCGACGGCCGCCAGGGAGGCGCGGAACCGCTCGGCGAGTATCTCCTGGTCGCGGGCCGCGCCGAGGACCCCTCCCAGCCAGCGCAGCTCGTCCCGCACGGGGTCGGTCGCCGCACGGTCGAGCACGGAGCGGGAGGCGGCGAGGACGGACCGGAGCCGGCGCGCGAGCACGCGCATCCGGTGCAGGGCGTCGTCGGCCTCGAGGCGCACCCGCGGGTCGACGGCGCGCAGCTCGCGCAGGAGCGAGCGGACCGCGGCGAGCGCCGCCTCCCCGCCGTTGCGCGGATCCGGGACCGTCTCCTCGATCGGGCCGCCGGTGGCCCGGGCGAGCTTGGAGGCGCTGGCGGCCGGGCGGGCGCCCGCGGCGAGGAGGCGCTGCTCGATCGCGTCGAGGACCCGCTCGCCCTCGTCGCCCGGGACGTCGACGAGCTCGACCTCCCACTCCCTCCAGCGCCGCTCGCGGCCGGTGCGCTGGTCGCGCGCGGTCACCAGGTCGTCGGCGATCTCGGCGAGCTCCCGCCCGTGGGAGTCGAGGGCGCGGGTGATCGAGCGGACCGTCTCGAGCAGCGCCAGCGGCTCGAGCGGCGCGCGCCCCACCTGCCCGAGCACCGGCTCGCGGACGGCGGACGGGACCGTGCGCGAGGCCGTGAGCTCCGCGTGGATCTCGGTGCGGCCGGAGGAGCCGGGCAGCTTGACGTGCCAGCCCTGGTCGGATCCGCCCTCGCGGCGGCGCAGCGTGATCCGCGCCCGGGACAGAGCGCGCTCGGCGGTGTCGAAGTACTCGGCGCGGAGGGTCACCGGCTCCTCCGTGCGGACGCTCGCGACGCTCGCGGTGCCGGTCAGGTCGGGCAGCCGGGTGCCCGCGTCGACGTCGTACTTGCGCTCGACCTCGGTCTGCACTCTCCGCGCACCGCCCGCCAGGGACGTCGCCGACTCGTTCTCCGCACCGCTGGCCATGGTCCATTGTGATCACGCCCGGCGCCGCTGCGGCACCCCGGGGCGGCCAGGGGCGCCCTCGCCCTAGGCTGGAGCGATGACCGCGCCCGTTCCGCCCGTCGCCCGCCGCGTCCCCCTCGAGCGCCGCCACCACGGCGACGTGGTGGTCGACCACTACGAGTGGCTGCGCGAGAAGGAGAGCCCCGAGGTGCTCGCGCACCTCGAGGCCGAGAACGCGTACACCGAGGCGGTGCTGGCTCCTCTCGCTCCGCTGCGCGAGCGCCTGTTCGAGGAGATCCGCTCGCGGACGAAGGAGACCGACCTCTCGGTCCCCGTCCGGGAGGGCTCCTGGTGGTACTTCTCGCGCTCCTACGAGGGCCGCCAGTACGCCGTGCACTGCCGGGCGCCGATCAGCGGGCCGGACGACTGGACGCCGCCGTCGATCGCCGAGGGCGGTCCGCTCGAGGGCGAGCAGGTCGTCCTGGACGGCAACGCGGAGGCGGAGGGGCACGACTTCTTCTCGCTCGGCAGCTTCGACGTCTCGGCCGACGGCCGACGGCTGCTCTTCGGCACCGACGTCGAGGGCGACGAGCGCTACACCCTCCGCATCCGCGACCTCGAGACCGGCGAGGATCTGCCGGACGTCATCGAGGGCACCGGCGGCGGAGCGACCTTCGGCGCCGACGCGCGCTTCGTCTTCTACCCGACCGTCGACGAGTCCTGGCGCCCCGACACGATCTGGCGGCACGAGGTCGGCGCCGGGACCCCGGACGAGGTCGTCTTCGCCGAGCCCGACGAGCGCTACTGGATCGGCGTGGGCCTCACCCGCAGCCGCCGCTTCCTCGTCATCGAGATCGGGAGCAAGATCACGAGCGAGTGCCTGCTGCTGGACGCGTCCGACCCGACCGGCTCCTTCCGCTCGGTGTGGCCGCGCCGCGAGGGCGTGGAGTACGAGGTCGAGCACGCCGTCGTCGACGGGCGCGACCGCCTGCTGATCGTGCACAACGACGGCGCCCTCGACTTCGAGATCGTCGAGGAGCCGGCCGACCTGTCGCTGGACGCCGACGCCCGGGCCCGCGAGCGCCGCGTGGTGGTACCGCACCGCGAGGGCCGCCGGATCGAGGGCGTCGACGCCTTCGCCGGTCACGTGGTCGTCTCCTACCGGGCCGACGGAGCCACCCGGCTCGGGCTGCTCCGCGAGGACGGCGCCGGAGCGCGGCTCGAGGAGATCGTCTTCGACGAGCCGCTCTACGACGCGGGCCTGGCGGGGAACCCGGAGTGGGAGCAGCCCTCCCTCCGCCTCGCCTACACCTCGTTCGTCACCCCCTCGACCGTGCTCGCGCTCGACGTCGCGACGGGCGAGCGCACGGTGCTCAAGCAGCAGCCGGTGCTCGGCGACTACGACCCCGCGCTGTACGTGCAGAGGAGGGAGTGGGCCGTGGCGGAGGACGGCACGCGGGTGCCGCTCTCGCTCGTCTGGCGCCGCGACGCCGCCGATCCGGACTCGGCCCCCGCGCCGCTCCTCCTCTACGGCTACGGCTCGTACGAGGCGAGCATCGACCCTGGCTTCTCGATCGCGCGCCTCTCGCTGCTCGACCGCGGCGTCGTCTTCGCCGTCGCGCACGTCCGCGGCGGCGGGGAGATGGGCCGCTCCTGGTACGAGAACGGGAAGACGCTGGCGAAGCGGACGACCTTCACCGACTTCGTCTCCGCGGCGCGGCACCTGGTCGACGCGGGCTTCACCTCTCCGGCCCGCCTGGTCGCGCAGGGAGGGTCGGCCGGCGGCCTGCTGATGGGCGCGGTCGCGAACCTCGCCCCGGAGGCGTTCGCCGGCGTCCTCGCGCAGGTCCCGTTCGTCGACGCGCTCACCTCGATCCTCGACCCGTCGCTCCCGCTCACGGTGATCGAGTGGGACGAGTGGGGCGACCCGCTGCACGACGCCGAGGTCTACGCCTACATGAAGTCGTACTCGCCCTACGAGAACGTCCGCGAGGGCGTGCAGTACCCCCGGATCCTCGCGACGACGAGCCTCAACGACACCCGGGTGCTCTACGTGGAGCCGGCGAAGTGGGTGGCCAGGCTCCGCGAGGTCGGCGCTCCCGCGCTGCTGCGCACCGAGATGACAGCGGGACACGGCGGGGTGAGCGGACGCTACGAGCGCTGGCGCGAGATCGCGTTCGAGTACGCCTGGACGCTGGACGTGCTCGAGCTGGCCTGAGCGCCCCGCCGCAAGCCCCTCCGCCCGTCGTCCGCGGCCAGTAGGGTTCGGGGTGCCGACGGAGGGAAGACCATGAGCGCAGGCCTGTCGATCGACCGCATCGCCGCATGGGTGGCGGACCAGAGGTGGTACGCGAGCAAGGGGCGGCGCCCCGAGCTGGAGGTCCGCGGCGCCTGGTCGCTGCACCCCGGCGAGGCGGAGGTGGTGGACCACCTCTTCATCGACCGGGCAGGCACGAGCCCGGTGCTGTACCAGGTGCCGGTGACCGTCCACGCGGCTCCGGTGCCCGGGCTCGAGGACGCCCTCGTCTACTCCGACGACGCGCACTACGTGTACGACGCTCCGCGCGACCCGGTGTTCGCCCGCGCCCTGCTCGGCATGATCGCCGACGGCGGCCGCTCCGACGAGGACGGCGCCCAGGGCGGCGCCCGCGCCGAGGGCCACCGGCAGCCGGGTGCCGCGATCGGGGCGTTCGCGTCCTCGAAGGTGCTCAGCGGCGAGCAGTCGAACACCTCGGTGATCGTTCGCACCACCGCCGACGACGGATCCGACGCGACTCCGGTGATCGTCAAGGTCTTCCGCGCCCTCCACCACGGCGACAACCCGGACGTGACGGTGCAGTCGGCGCTCAACGCCGCCGGGAGCGCCCTCGTCCCGCCCGTGATCGGCAACGTGACCGGCGAGTGGGACGACGAGGGCGAGGAGACGGGCCGCGCCTTCGGGCACCTCGCCTTCGCGCAGGAGTTCCTCCCCGGGGTCCAGGACGCGTGGCGCGTCGCCCTCGAGGCGGTCGCCGCCGACTCCGACTTCACCGGACCCGCCCGCGAGCTGGGCCGCGCCACCGCCGAGGTGCACGCGACGCTGGCGGAGGTCATGCCGACCGAGGACACCACGTCCGAGGTCGTCGACCGGATGGTCGCGGCCATGCGCCGTCGCCTGCGCATCGCCTCGGCCGAGGTCCCCGTGATCGCCGAGGACTCGGAGGCGATCGAGGCCGTGTTCCGCGCCGCCGAGACCGCGCCGTGGCCGAGGCTCCAGCGCATCCACGGCGACTACCACCTCGGGCAGGTCCTGTCCGTGCCCGGTCGCGGCTGGGTGCTCCTCGACTTCGAGGGCGAGCCGCTGCGGCCCATGCACGAGCGCCGTCTTCCCGACGTGGCCCTTCGCGACGTGGCGGGGATGCTGCGCTCCTTCGACTACGCGGCGGGCGCGCACGAGCAGGCCGAGCCGGGCGCCTCGAGGGCGGCCTGGGCGGCGGCGAGCCGGGCCGCGTTCCTCGAGGGCTACACCGAGCGGGCGGGCGACGCGGTCACCGCGCACCGGGCGGTGCTCGACGCGTTCGAGCTCGACAAGGCCGTCTACGAGGCGATCTACGAGGCGCGCAACCGGCCGGAGTGGCTGTCGATCCCGGTCGCCGCGGTGCAGCGCCTCGCCGGACGCTCGTAGGGTGGCAGGCATGAGCGACGACACCGACGACAAGAAGCCCCTGGACCCGCTGAGCGACTTCAGCATCCCGGGCGACACCGATCTGCACACGACCGGCGACGCCTCGGGCGCGGACGGCGACGAGGTCGCGGAGCCCGGAGCGGACGAGGACTGAGCCGCCTGCTCCGCGGGGCCTGCCTCGGCCGTCGGCTCCGCTGAGCCGGCGGCCGTCCTAGTCCAGCGGGGCGAGCGGCTCGACCGCCGGCCCCTCCAGCACCGTCCCGTCGGCTGCGAAGCGGGAGCCGTGCAGCGGGCAGTCCCAGCTGCGCTCCGAGTCGTTCCAGGTGACGATCCCGCCCAGGTGCGGGCACACCGCCGACACCGCGCAGCGCCTCCCCTCCACGGTGGAGACAGCGACGGGCTGCAGGCCGTCGCGGGCGAGCGAGCCCTGGCCCTCCGCCGGCACCACCCCGGCCGAGCGGGGCGCGCGGAGCGCTGCCGACCAGCCGCGGGCGTACCAGGCGCCCACCGCCAGCCCGGCGCCGAGCCCCTCCGCCATCACCCGCGGCAGCGTGGGCCGGCGGTGCAGCGTCCTCGCCCAGGCCGGCGTCCTGCCCTCGAGGTCGGCGACGAGCGTCATCGCGGCCTGCACCGCGTTGGTCATCCCCCACTTGTCGTAGCCGGTCGCCAGGAAGATCCGTCCGCGGCCCCGCGGCAGCCAGCCCACGAACGGCACACGGTGGAACGGCTCGTAGTCCTGGGCGCTCCACTGCGCGACCGGCTCCGCCCCTGGGAAGGACCGCCGCGTCCAGGCGACCAGGTCGTCCACCGCCTCCGAGGTGACGGGCCTGCGCCCCACCGGGTGGCCGTTGCCGCCGATCAGGAGGAGCCGCTCGCCGTCGCGCTCGGCGTCGCGCACCGAGCGGGACGGCTCGTCGACCGAGAGGTACATGCCGTCGGGGATCGGCGCGTCGGTGCGGAACGCGACCGCGTACGAGCGCAGCGCTGCGATCTTGGCGAAGTAGAGGCCGCGGTCGAGGATCGGCGCCCCCGTGAGCAGGTAGGCCCGGTCCCCTGTCACCGGGCCCGCGCTGGTGCGCACCCGGACGGGAGCGGTCGCTCGCATCCCGAGGGCCCGGACGCCCTGCACCAGCGTGCCCCCGGCGGCGCGGAAGTCGGCGGCGAGCGCCGTGAGGACGTCCATCGGGTCGAACTGGGCCTGGTCGTCGAGGGCCACGGCCGCCGTGCTGGGGAACGGCACGTCGAGCTCGCCGACGAGGCGGGTCGCGAGGCCGAAGCGGCGCGCGGTCGCGTGCTCCTTCAGGACGGCGTCCACGCCCTCGGGCGTCTGCGCGTAGCTGTAGGCGGTGCGCCTCTGCACCGGCACGCCCGCGCCCTCGCAGTAGGCGAGCAGCCAGCGGAAGCCCGCGAGGTTCGCCGCGACATAGGCCTCGGTCACCGCGGGGATGTTGCGCTCCGCGATCCGGGAGAGGTGCGCTCCCTGCAGGAGGCTGAGCTTCGCCGTCGTGTTCCCGGTCGTGACCGCGCCGACCTCCCGCGCCTCCAGCACCAGCACACGCCGGCCGGTCCGCTGCAGGAGGAGCGCGGTGACCAGCCCGGTGAGCCCGGCGCCGACCACGACGTCGTCGTAGTGCGCGCCCGGGACGAACTCGTCGGAGGGGATCGGAGCCGCGCCCGCCCGCCAGAGGGAGCGGGGCCGCGGGGCCGTCGTGGTCGTGTCCTCCGGAGTCATCGGGAGTCCCTCCGCTCAGGGGCCGGACGGCCCGCGACCGACGCTACGCGGAGCCTCCGGGACCGTCACGGTGTTGACACGTCGCGGGACGCGGGCTCAGAGCCAGCCCCACCGCTTGAAGAGCCGGTGCAGCACCACGCTCGAGGCGAGCATCGCCGCGAGCGCCGCCGGGTACCCCCACGCCACGTGCAGCTCGGGCATCACGTCGAAGTTCATGCCGTAGATGCTCGAGATCATGGTCGGCGCGAAGAAGATGGCCGCCCAGGCGGAGATCCGCTTGACCTCGTCGTTCTGCTGGTTGCCCACCTCCGCGAGCTTCTTCATGTCCTCGTTCTGGCGCTGGGCGACGAGGGTCGCGTTCACCGCCAGGATCTCCCGCAGCGTGGTGCGGAAGCCATCGACCCGCTCGGTGACGAGCGCGACGTGGTCGGCGACGTCGCGGATGTAGCGGCGCAGCTCCACATCCGACTGGAACACCTCGAAGTCGGTGACGAGCCGCCCGAGCATGCCGGTCAGCGGAGCGACCGCACGCTGGAAGTCCAGCACCTCCTGGCTGAGCTCGTAGATGCGTCGGGACACCGCCGGGTCGCCCTCGAAGACCTGCGCCTCGATCTCGTCGATGTCGTTCTCGAGACCGGCGACGACGGGCGAGTACTGATCCACGACGGCGTCGAGGATCGCGTACAGCACGGCGACCGGGCCGACGCGCAGCAGCTCCGGATCGGCCTCCATCCGCCGCCGCACCAGCGAGAGGTCGGGCTTCTCGGAGTGGCGGACCGTGACGACGAAGTTCGACCCCACGAACAGGTGGAGCTCGCCGAAATCGACCTCCTCGCGCTGGTCGGAGTAGCTGGCGGCGCGCAGCACCACGAACATGTCGCTGCCGTACCGCTCGAGCTTGGGCCTCTGGTGCGCGCTGATCGCGTCCTCGAGGGCGAGCGGGTGCATCGAGAACTCGTCCTCGAGCGCGGCGAGCTCGGCCGCGTTCGGCCGGTACAGCCCGATCCACGCCATGGCGTCGGGCAGCTTCTGCAGGGCGGCGAGCGCCTCCGGGATGCTGCCGGGTGAGACGACCCGGCGGCCGTCCTGGTAGATCGCGTTGTCGACCGTGCTGGTGCGGGCCGGCTCGTCGTCCGGGCGCAGACGCTGGATGGGAGCGGTGTCCTCGGCGGCGGCGCGGGTGCGCGAGCCCAGACCCAGGATCGTCGCGGGGACGCGGGGCAGCTTCACGACCATCTCCTCTGCTCGACCGACGCCCTATTGTGCACCTCCCGGTGAACGGGAGGTGTCCGCTGCGCCGCCGGTGTCGGAGGGCCTCACTAGCCTGGAGTCGCTCCCCCGGACGACGCAGAGGAAGGACGACCGTGAAGCTGCTGCACACCTCGGACTGGCACATCGGCCGCACCTTCCACGGGCACTCCACGACGGCGGCGCTCGCGACCGTGCTCGAGGCCCTGGTCGAGACGGTGCGGGCCGAGCGCGTGGACGCGGTGCTGATCGCCGGCGACGTCTTCGACTCCGCCGTGCCCGCCGCAGAGCACTACACCCTCCTCACCCGCACGCTCGAGGCGATCCGCGCGGCCGGCGCCGAGGTCGTCCTCACCAGCGGCAACCACGACTCCCCCGCCCGGCTCGGCTTCCAGGCCGGGCTCCTGCGCGGAGCGGGCGTCCACGTCCTCACCGACCCCGAGGCGTACGCCGAGCCGGTCGTGCTGCGCGACGCGTCCGGCCTCGAGGTCGGCGTCCACGGCATCCCCTTCCTCGAGCCCGCCCTCTACCGCCACCGGCACCCGGAGGAGCAGCTGCGCCGCCACGAGGACGTGCTCGCCTTCGCGATGGCGCGGGTGCGCGCCGCCGCCGAGGCGGCGGGCCGTCCCTGGGTCGTGCTCGCGCACTGCTTCGCGGTCGGAGCCCCGGCCGCGGTCCTCGAGCGCGACATCACGGCGGGCGGGCTCGACTACGTCTCGGTCGAGCACTTCGCCGCGGCCGACTACGCGGCGCTCGGGCACATCCACGGACGCGCCGAGCTGCTGCCGGGAGTGCGCTACTCCGGAGCGCCGCTGCACTACTCGTTCGGCGAGGCGTCGAAGCCGCGCGGCGCCTGGCTGGTGACGATCGGGCCCGAGGGGCTCGAGGGCGTCGAGTGGTCGCCGCTCCCCGTGCCGAGGAGGCTCAGCGTGATCGAGGGCGAGCTCCAGCAGCTGCTGCGCGATCCCTCCCTGGCCGAGGTGGAGGGCGACTGGGTCTCGGCGGTGCTCACCGATCCCGTGCGCCCGCTCGACGCGATGGCGCGCCTGCAGTCGCGCTTCCCCGGCTGCGCCACGCTCGAGCACCGGCCCCCGCACGCCGCGGCCGAGCCGCGCGCGTACGCCGAGCGGATCCGCGGGCGGAGCGACGTGGAGGTCGTCGACGACTTCCTCGCCCACGTCCGCGGCGGTCACGGCGCCACGGAGACCGAGCGCGCCCTCACCCTCGACGCGCTCGCGGCCATCGAGGCCGAGGCTCTGCGGTGAGGATCCGCCGACTCGCCTTCGCCGGACTCGGACCGTTCCGCGCCGAGCAGTGCGTCGACTTCGACCGGCTCGAGGACGTGGGCGTGTACCTCATCGCCGGGCGCACCGGAGCGGGCAAGTCGACGATCCTCGACGCGATCGCGTTCGCACTCTACGGCTCGGTCCCCCGCTTCGACGGCACCGCCTCGCGCCTCCGGAGCGACCACAGCGGCCCCGAGGACGAGACCTTCGCCGAGCTCGAGTTCGAGGCGGCGGGGCGCGTCTACCGCGTCCGGCGCTCGCCCGAGTACGAGCGGCCGAAGCGGCGCGGCACCGGCACCACGACCCAGCCGGCGAAGGTCGAGCTGCTGGAGCAGGTCGACGGCGCCTGGGTAGGGCTCTCGTCGAGCGCGAAGGAGGTGGGCGCCGACATCGGCCGGATCGTCGGCCTGACGAAGGACCAGTTCCTCCAGGTGATCCTGCTGGCGCAGAACCGCTTCCACGAGTTCCTGCTCGCGAAGAACGACGACCGGCAGCGGCTCCTGCGCACGCTCTTCGCGACCGAGCGCTTCGATCTGCTCCGCCGCCGCCTGCTCGAGCAGCGCGACGCGAGCGCCGTCGGGCTCGAGGAGGAGCGCGCGGCCGTGACGGCGCTCGCGGACGAGGCCGTCCGGCTCCTCGATGACGGAGCCGAGCCGCCTCTGCCGGACGCCGCCTGGTTCGCCGGGCTGCCGGCGCGGCTCGCCGCTCCGCTCGAGGCGGCCCGGGCCGGCTCCGCCGCGGCCGACGCGGCGCACGAGGCCGCGGGCACCGCTCTCGACGAGGCACGGCGCATCGCCCGGGGCCAGGAGCGGCGCCGGCGCGCCCTCATCGAGGCGGAGGAGCTCGTGGTCGCCGAGGCGCACGTCGAGCAGCAGCGGGCCGCGATCGAGCGCGCGCGCCGGGCCGACGGCGTGCTGCCGCTGCTCCGCTCCGCCCGGGCAGCCGCCGAGAAGGAGCGGGCCGCCCGGCAGCAGCGCGACCTCGCCGCCGACGCCTACGGGGACGCGTCCGGGGGCCCGGCCGCCGAGACGGCCGAACGGCTCGCCGCTGTCCTCGGCGCCCTCGCCGAGGCGCTGGCAGAGGAGCGCCGGCTCCCCGACGCGGAGCGCGTCACCGAGCGGTCCGCACGCGCCGAGCAGGCGGCGGCGACCGCGCTCGCGGGGATCGAGGCGGAGCTGCGCGAGCTGCCCGCCCGCGTCGACGCGCTCGCCGCCGAGGAGGAGTCCCTGGCCGGGGAGGCCGCCGCTGTCCCCACGCGCGTCGACGAGCTCGCCGCGCTCGAGCGGAGGATCGCCGCGGCCCTCGAGCGCGATCTCACTGCGGCGGGTCTGCAGCGGCTCGGCACGGCCTACGCCGACGCGGCGCGCGTCCACGGCGAGCGCGCCGCGGAGCAGGCCGCCCTGATCGCGCGCCGGTTCGCCGGGTTCGCCGGGGAGCTCGCCGAGCGGCTGGAGCCGGGGGAGCCCTGCCCCGTCTGCGGCTCGCGCGAGCACCCCCGCCCGGCCGAGCACGACGGCCCGACGACGGTCGGCACCGACGACCTCGACCGGGCCCGCGTCGCGGTGGAGCGCGCCGCCGCCGCCCTCGACGGCGCCCGCGAGCGCGAGGGAGCCGCGGCTCGGGCTCTCGCGGCGCTAGAGGAGCGCGTGGGCGAGGACGCGGATCCGGAGTCGCTCCGCCCGGCGCACGAGGAGCGGCTCGCCTCGGCGCGCCGCGCCGCCGCCCGCATGGAGGAGCTGCGGCGCGAGCGCATCCGGCTGCGCACCCGGATCGACGCTCTCACGACCGGGCGGGACGCCGCTCGTGAGGAGCACCGCGCCCGCGCCGACGAGTCCGCCCTCGCCGCTGAAGCGCTGCGGCTGCTGCGGGAGCGCGTCGAGGCCTTCCGCGACGGCGCGACGAGCGTCGCCTCGCGCGTCGAGCAGCTGAACGCCCAGCGCCGTCGTGCCGTCGCCCTGGTCGAGGCCGAGGAGGCGGCCGTCTCGCGGTCCGAGGCCGCCGCCGCCGCCCGGGAGGAGCTCGCCGAGGTCCTCGCCGAGCGCGGCTTCACGACCGCCGAGGAGGCCGAGTCGGCCGCGCTGGCCAGCGGGGACCGGGCGCGGGCCGAGGCCGTCGTCGCCGAGCACGAGCGACGGCGGAGCGCGACGGAGGCGGTGCTCGCCGACCCGGAGCTCCGCGGACTGCCGGGCACGGCCTTCGACCTCGCCGACGCCGAGGGGCGCTCGCGCGAAGCCTCCGCCCGTCGCGACGAGGCGCGAGCCGGCCTCTCCGTGCTCGAGCACCGCTCGGAGCGCCTGGCCGAGCTCACCGCGACGGCCGCGGGCCGCCTCGCGGTGCTGGGTGAGCGCCTCCGCCGCCACGAGGAGCTGCGCGCGCTGGCCGAGACCGTCTCCGGCCGGGGGCAGAACACGCGCCGGATGGACCTCGAGGCCTTCGCCCTCGCCGGACGCCTGGAGGAGATCGTGACCGCGGCGAACCTCCGCCTCGACGCGATGACCAGCGGCCGCTACGCCCTCGCCCACGACGACTCGCTCGCCTACCGCGGCGCCGCCTCCGGCCTCGGGATCGACGTGCTCGACGCCTTCACCGGCGTCCGCCGGCAGCCCGCCTCGCTCTCCGGTGGCGAGACGTTCCTCGCCTCGCTCGCCCTCGCCCTCGGCCTCGCCGATGTGGTGACAGCGCAGTCCGGCGGCATCTCGCTCGAGACCATGTTCATCGACGAGGGCTTCGGCTCGCTCGACGCCGAGACGCTCGAGACGGCGCTCAGCACGCTCGACGAGCTGCGGTCGGGCGGTCGGACGATCGGCCTGATCAGCCACGTCGACGCGATGCGCGAGCGGCTGCCGATCGGCCTCCGCGTCGCGGTGGGGCCGCGCGGCGACTCGACGATCCTCACCGGCTGAGCGGCCGCTCCCGGGCGAAGGGGCGACGACGGCCCGCTCCCTCCTCTCGCACTGCAGAAGCGAGCGCGCCCGCGCCCGCTGCTAGGGTCGTGCGCAGTGACACGGGGTGCCCGCCAGGGCTGAGAGAAGACCCGTTGAACCTGATCTAGTTCGTACTAGCGAAGGGATGTCGCGAATGAGCATTCGCACGCCTGTCCACCCGACCCTCCCCGCCGACACGGCGCCCGACCCGGCCTCCGTGGGTCGCGATCTCGCCGAGCTCCGCGCCGCCGGGCCCCTGGTGCAGTGCATCACGAACGCGGTCGTCACCGGCTTCACCGCCAACAGCCTTCTGGCCCTCGGCGCCAGCCCGGCGATGTGCGACCTGCCCGGCGAGGCGGGCGTCTTCGCGGGCCTCGCCTCCGCGGTGCTCGTCAACCTCGGCACGCCCGGAGCGGAGCAGCGCGAGGGTGCTCGCGAGGCGGTCGCCGCGGCCGGACGCGCCGGCACCCCCTGGGTGCTCGATCCGGTCGCCGTCGGCCCTCTGCCCGTCCGCACCGCTCTGGCGGTGGACCTGCTCGAGGCGCGGCCGGCGATCATCCGCGGCAACGCCTCCGAGATCCTCGCCCTCGCGGGAGCCGGTGCGGGCGGCCGCGGTGTGGACGCCGTCGACACCGCCGAGCAGGCGCTCGACTCCGCCCGCGTCCTCGCCCGCCGCACCGGCGGCGTGGTCGCCGTCTCGGGAGCGGTCGACCTCGTCACCGACGGCGAGCGGATCGTTCGGGTCACGGGGGGCCACCCGCTGCTGACCCGCGTGACCGGCGGCGGCTGCGCGCTCGGCGCCGTGATGGCGGCGTTCCTCGGCGCGGGCGCCCGCCCGCTCGACGCGGCCGTCAGCGCCTCCGCGGTCTGGGGCCTCGCCGCCGAGCGGGCCGCCGCTGCGAGCAGCGGTCCCGGGTCCTTCGCCGTCGGCCTCCTCGACGGCCTCGCTGCCCTCCAGCCGGCCGACGCCGAGGCCGGGGCGCGGATCGCATGAGCCTCGACCTCTCGCTCTACCTCGTCACGGACACCGCCCAGTGCGGCCCGCGCGGCGTGCCCGCCGTGGCCGCTGCCGCCGTCCGAGGCGGAGTCACGACCGTGCAGATCCGCGATCACGACGCCTCCGCCGCCGAGCTCGTCGCCCTGACCCGGGCCGTCGCCGCCGTCCTCGACGAGCGCACGACCCTGCTGGTCGACGACCGCGTCGACGTCGCCCTCGCCGCCCGCCTCGCGGGCGCCCGCGTCCACGGCGTCCACCTCGGGCAGTCCGACCTCCCCGTCACCGCCGCCCGCTCGCTGCTCGGTCCCGACGCGGTGATCGGGCTCACCGCGAACACCCCCGAGCACCTCGCCGCCGTCCGCGCCCTGCCCGCGGGGACGGTCGACTACCTCGGCGTCGGCGTCATCCGGCCCACCGCGACCAAGCCCGACCACCCCGCTCCCCTCGGTGTCGACGGGTTCGCCGCCCTCGCCGCGGCCGCGGCGCTGCCCTGCGTCGCCATCGGCGGAGTCGGAGCCGCGGACGCGGGGCCACTCCGCCTCGCCGGTGCGGCCGGGCTCGCGGTCGTGTCGGCGCTCTGCACGGCCGCCGACCCCGCGGCGGCCGCCCGCCTGATCCGAGCGGAGTGGGACCGATGACCGCCGGCGCCCGCGTCCCCCGTGTCCTCAGCATCGCCGGCACCGATCCGACCGGCGGTGCCGGCGTACAGGCCGACCTCAAGTCGATCGGCGCGCTCGGCGGCTACGGCATGGCGGTCGTCACCGCGCTCGTCGCGCAGAACACGCACGGGGTCCGCTCCGTGCACCTGCCACCCGCCGTGTTCCTCCGCGAGCAGCTCGACGCGGTGAGCGACGACGTCACGATCGACGCGGTGAAGATCGGGATGCTCGCCACGGCCGAGTACGCCGGAGTCGTCGCCGAGTGGCTCGACGAGGTCCGCCCGCCCGTCGTGGTCGTGGATCCGGTGATGGTCGCGACCAGCGGTCACCGGCTGCTCGCTCCCGAAGCCGAGGACGCCGTGCGCGACCTGCTCCTCCGCGCCGACCTGGTGACGCCGAACCTCCCCGAGCTGGGCGTGCTCGCCGGAGAGCCGACCGCCTCCGACTGGCCGGCCGCGCTCGCGCAGGGGGCGATGCTCGCCCGCGCCCTCGACGCCGCCGTGCTGGTGAAGGGCGGCCACCTCGACGGCCCCGCCACCCCGGACGCGATCGTCACCCCCGACGGCCTCGTGCGCGAGGTCCCCGGCGAGCGTGTCGCCACCTCGAACACGCACGGCACCGGGTGCTCGCTCTCGTCCGCGATGGCGACGCTCCTGGCCGGGCGCGACACCTCCTCCGACGCCCTGGTCGAGGCGCTGACGGAGGCCAAGGAGTGGCTGACCGGCGCCCTGCGCGCCGCCGACGCTCTCGAGGTCGGCTCCGGCAACGGCCCGATCGACCACTTCCACCGGCAACGTCCTCCGGCGTTCTGCGCGGACGTCTGGGAGAGGACCCGGACCCTCCGCGACGAGATCGACGCGCTCCCGTTCGTGCGGGCCCTCGGCGACGGCTCCCTCGGGCGGGAGGACTTCGAGTGGTACCTCGAGCAGGACGCTCTCTACCTCACCGAGTACGCCCGCGTCCTGGCCGTGGCGGCGCAGCGCGCGCCGACCACCGCCGAGCAGGTCTTCTGGGCCGAGGGCTCGGCGTCCGCCCTCGCGGCGGAGGCGCAGCTGCACCGCGACCGGCTCGGGACCAGGGACGCGGCTCCCGCGCCCGCGACCCGCGGCTACACCGACCACCTGCTCGCGGTCGCCGCGGGCGGCGGCTACGGCGAGATCGTCGCCGCCCTGCTCCCCTGCTTCTGGCTCTACGCCGACGTCGGGTCGCGCCTCGCCGCCTCCGGGCACCCCGAGCACCCCTACGCGGACTGGCTGCTCACCTACGGCGACCCGGTCTTCGCGACGGCCACCGAGCGGGCGATCGAGTTCACGGAGCAGGCCGCCCGCGACGCCTCACCGAGGGAGCGCGCCGCGATGAGGGACGCGTTCCTGCGGTCGAGTTCGTTCGAGAAGGACTTCTTCGCCGCACCGCTCGCCCGGACCGGCTGAGCTCTCAGCCGGCCCGGCCGGGTGCGCTCAGCCGATCGCCTCGCGCAGGACGTGCATGAGGGCGTCCAGCTGCACCGTGTCGGCCGAGGCCGTCTCGGCGTCCGCGCCGTCGAGCGCCCGGGCGGCGAGACCGGCCTTGGCGTCGATGAGCTCCGCGATCTTCGCGTCGATCGTGTGCGCCGCGATGATCCTCCACGCCGTCACCGGCTCCTCCTGGCCGATGCGGTGCACGCGGTCGATCGCCTGCGTCTGCTCGGCCGAGGTCCACGACAGCTCGGCGAGCACCACGTTGGAGGACGCCTGCAGGTTCACGCCGACTCCCGCCGCGGTGAGCGAGCAGACGGCGACAGAGACGTCCGGGTCCTCGTTGAAGGCGTCGATCTGCGTCTGGCGGAACGCCGCGGTCTGGTCGCCGCGGATGGAGACGGACGTCAGCTCGCGCTTCTCGAAGGTGTCCTCCGCCTGGTCCATCACGTCGATGTGCTTCGCGAAGAAGACGACCTTGCCCACCGAGCGGGCCAGCTGCGAGGCGTAGTCGGCGGCCAGCGCCGCCTTGGCCTGGCCGATCCGGCGCACCATGGTGAAGACGTTCTCGCCGGTCTTGGCCGACTTCGACTCCTCGAGCTCGCTCTGCGCCACGATGCGGATGAACCGCTCGCGCTCGTCGTCGTCGAGCTCGTGCGTGATCGAGGAGGTGACCGCCCTGAAGCGCTGCAGCATGCGGGCGCCGAGCTCGCGCTCGGCCTTCTGGATGGAGCGGCCGAGGTCGTCGTCCAGCTCGACGGGCAGATCGACGATCCGCTTCGACGGCAGGTCGGCGGCGACGTCGATCTTCTTGCGCCGGACGATGCCGAGGTCGATCACGGCCTCGCGCGCCTCCGGGTAGAAGCCCGTGTCGGCGGGGGTGAGGCCGGTCTCCTCGAGGCGGCCCATCAGCTCCGGTCCCGGCTTGGTCTCGTCGATCCAGCCGAGGAAGCGCCAGATGGCGCGGAAGTCGTCGACGTCGTTGATCAGCGGGGTGCCGGTCAGCGCGATCATCAGCGGATCGTGCCCCGGAGTGGTCTCACGGATCCTCGACGCCAGCGCGAGCACGCTCTGCGAGCGCTGCGAGCGGAGGTTCTTGATGAAGTGCGCCTCGTCGACGACCATGCCGCGGAAGCCCAGGCTCCCGAGCCAGCCGATGTGCCGGTCGAGGATGTCGTAGTTGACGATGACCACGTCGGCGAACGCGTCGAGCGTGCCGCCGTCTCCGTGGATGACCGTGGCGCGCCGCTGCGGGGTCCAGTGCTCGACCTCGCGCGCCCAGTTCATCTTGACCACGTTCGGCACCACCGCGAGCAGCGGGTACGCCCCGACCACCGAGGCGGCGAGGAGGCTCTGCGCGGTCTTGCCCAGACCCGGCTCGTCGGCGAGCAGGAAGCTGCGGTGCCCCTCGCGGGCGCTCTCGATGAAGCGCGCCTGGTGCGGCATCAGCTCGCGGCCGCGCGGCGAGACCCGGTCGAGCTTCGGCGGCTCCGGGAGCTCCATGCTCGCGGCCCGTCCGCCCGCTCCGTACTCGAACGCCTTGAAGAGCGGCCCGAGCAGCTCCCAGTCGTCGAGCCGGCGGCGCGGCGCCGGGGCCGAGGCCTCGGCGATCGAGAAGTCCGGCGGGAGGAAGGGGTTCGCCAGCTGCCGGGCGCGCACCGACTGCGGCACGACCTGGTTGACCGGCACCTCGGGCTTGGGCTCCGGCTCGGTCACGATGAGCAGCTCGTCGGGGCTGAGCTCCGCGCCCGCCTCGAGCAGCCAGTCGCGGCGGAGCTTCTGCGCGGCCGCCGTGACGCCGGCCTCCGATTCGAGCAGCGCGATCAGGCTGGTGTCGCGGGCGGCCGTCTTGGCCAGGATCGTGGCGATGCCGTCGAGGCGCTTCATCTCCTCGGCGCGCTGCGCGTCGCTGAGCGAGGGATCGACCTTGACCCGCTTGCGCTCCTCGCGCATCAGGAGGGCGATCACCAGGAACTTCGTCCGGTTGGTCGGTCCGACCTTGCCGGTCTGGGCCTTCGCCTCCACCTCGCGGACGCGGCGGGCGAGGATCGGGATGATCCCCGCGTTGTCCACGCCGCGCGAGCGCGATCGGGGTCGGCTCCCGGCGGCGTTCGACGCTCGTCGCGTCTGACCGGACTGACGCTGGCCGCTGCGAGCCATGCTCCTCCTCGATGTGTGACGGGGGGCGGAGGAGGGGTTCCCGCGCGCTGCCGTCGCCGTGCATCCGCCGGATCGCCTCCGGAGAGGCGTCGGGCGTCGGTGCATCCGGTGGCCGTCGGGAGCTCCGAGCAACGGGTCTGGGACCCGGTCGCAGCATCCCCGGCGTGCGGGTGCGCCGCCAGTCTACTCCTCGGGGCGGTCCGGTCGGCGCTCCGCCGCGCGGACGGTCGCGCTCGTCGTCATTCCGGGGTCGGGACGCGGATGACGAGGCCCGCCGCCACGAAGACGCCGACCGCGGCGAGGCTCAGCGAGGACCAGATCGCGTCCGGGAAGGCGAACGGCAGCACCGGGTTCCACAGCACGAGCACCGGGACGAGCCCGATCAGCCAGAGGAGTGCGCGCGCCTGGATCGCGAACCAGCCGATGACCGCCGCGAGGATCGCGACCGGGTAGCGGATGAAGTCGTAGGCGTCGGAGCCGACGAGGGCGAGCCCTGCCAGCAGCACGATCGCGCCGAGGATCCCGGGCGCGAGCGCCATGCGGGCGCGGTCGCGCGAGGGGTAGCGGGCGGCGGTCGCGCGGGACGGCTTGCGGGTGCTCACCCCTCGATCGTAGGCGCGCATACCCCGCCCGGGTACCGCCTGCGGCGCGTAGGCTGGAGGAGTGATCGAGGACCTCAAGAAGCGCTCGCTGCACCGTGCCCGGATTCTGGGCGGCCAGATGCGCGGCCTCGAGCGGATGATCGAGAACGAGGACTACTGCGTCGACATCGTCACGCAGTCCCTCGCGATCCAGAAGTCGCTCGGCTCGCTCAACAAGCTCATCGTCGAGAACCACCTCCGCACGCACATCACCGCGATGTTCGAGGAGGGCGGAGACGCCCGCGAGGCGGCGATCGCCGAGCTCGTGAAGATCTTCGAGCTCTCCAACAACCGCTCGTGACCGCAGGCCTCGTCGCCGCGGCGCGGGTGCGCCCGCTGCTGCTCGACGGGGGCCTGGGCACGGAGCTGGAGGCGCAGGGCGCCGCGGTGGACTCCTCGCTCTGGAGCGCCCGGGTCCTGCTGGAGGAGCCCGGCCGGGTCGTCGCCGCGCACCGCGCCTTCGCCGAGGCGGGCGCCCGGGTCGCGGTGACCGCGAGCTACCAGGTGTCCGCGAGCGGATTCGCGGCCGCGGGCCTGGCCCCGGGCCTCGCGGAGCGCGCCCTCCGGGAGAGCGTCGACCTGGCCCGGCGCGCGCAGAGCGGCTGGGTCGCCGCCTCCGTCGGCCCTTAAGGCGCGAGCCTCGGCGACGGCTCCGAGTACCGCGGCGACGACGGCCTCACCGGCGGCGAGCTCGCCGCCTGGCACCGCCCGCGCCTGGAGACCCTGGCCGCGGCCGGGCCCGACCTGCTCGCTGTCGAGACCATCCCGTCGGTGCGGGAGGTGCGGGCCGTCGTGAAGGCCCTCGCGGGCTCCTCGGTCCCCGCCTGGATCTGCGTGAGCGGCCGTTCGGGCCGCACCGCGTCCGGCGAGCCCCTGGCCGAGGCGCTCGCCGTCGCCGCCGCCTCCGAGGAGGTCGTCGGCGTGGGAGTGAACTGCTGCCCGCCCGGCGACGTCGCCGAGGCGGTCCGCATCGCCCGCTCCGTCACCGGCAAGCTGGTCGTCGTGTACCCGAACAGCGGCGAGGAGTGGGACGCCGTCGAGCGTCGCTGGGCAGGCGACGCGGCCTTCGACCCCGCGCTGGTCGCCTCCTGGCGCGCGGCGGGAGCGGATCTGATCGGCGGCTGCTGCCGCGTGGGACCTGCGGCGATCGCTGCCCTCGGACGAAGCCTGGAGGAGGAGTCGTGATCACCCTGAGAGCCGTGCGCGGCGACCTCACCCGCGAGCACGTCGACGCGATCGTGAACGCGGCGAACTCGTCGCTCCTCGGCGGCGGCGGCGTCGACGGCGCGATCCACCGCGCGGGCGGGCCGGAGATCCTCGCCGAGTGCCGCCGGCTCCGCGGGGCCGAGCTGCCGGACGGCCTGCCCGCCGGCTCCGCGGTCGCCACGACCGCCGGCCGCCTCCCCGCCCGCTGGGTCGTGCACACCGTCGGTCCCGTCCACTCGTGGTCGGAGGACCGCAGCGCCGTCCTCGCCTCGGCCTCCCGCGAGTCGGTGCGCACCGCTGTCGGCCTCGGCGCGCGGACGCTCGCCTTCCCGGCCGTCTCGGCAGGCGTCTACGGCTGGCCGATGGACGACGCGGCGCGCATCGCGGTGGAGACGGTCCGCGAGGCGACCGCGGACGGCGCACTCGACGAGGTCCGGTTCGTCCTCTTCTCCGCGGACGCCCTCGCGGCCTTCGAGGCCGCCCTGGCCGCGGAATGACGGAGGGGGAGCCGACCCTGCGGTCGACTCCCCCTCCACTGTGCTGCGCTAGGCCGTCTTCGGCCGCGCGAACTCGTCGTAGGGCAGCGTGATCGGGCGGGTCCGCGGAGGCATCCGCACGACCGCCTCGAGCGCCGGGCCCAGTGCCTCGCGCCAGGCGCGGTAGCCGTCCTCGTTGAGGTGCAGGCCGTCCGGCGAGTACTGCTCGAGCAGTCCGCCGTCCTCCCCCGCGAGCACCGGCCACAGGTCGAGGTAGCCTGCGTGCGCCGTGGGCGCGAACTGCCACAGGTGGCGGTTGATCTCGCGGATCTGCGGTGCGAACTCGTGTCCGCGCGGCAGGACCGAGGTCACCAGGATGCGCACGTCCGGAAGATCGCGCCGGAACGTCGCGACGATCGTCTCGATGTTGCGCACGACGTGCTCCGTCGTGCGGTGCCAGGCGAGATCGTTGGTGCCGATCAGCAGCACCACCGTGTCCGGCTCCTGCGCGACCAGCTCGGCGAGCCGCGCGACGACGTCCGCCGTGGTGGCCCCTCCGACTCCCTCGTCGACGACCGTCGACTCCGTCAGCCACTCGCCCCAGGCTCCCGCCTGGATGATGCTGTCCCCGATGAAGAGGACCTTCCCCAGCTGGAGTCCGCGCCCCGCGTCCGTACTCGACCGTTCGCTCATCGTGCTCCTCTCGTCGGCGTCCCGGGCGGCCTCGCGGCCGCCGGACCCCTCCATTGTCACCGCTGCACCCGGCGCCCGCCAGGGGAGCGCTCGTCGCCGGAGTCCGGCAGGTCGGCCGCGGTGGCCGTGATGCGGTTGGCCATGCCGTTGAAGATGATGCCGTGGAAGGGCAGGATCGCGAACCAGTAGAGCCTGCCCGCGAGGCCCTGCGGGAAGAAGACCGCACGCTGCGTGTAGACCGAGCCGCCGTCTACGGAGGGCTCGGCGCGCATCTCGAGCCAGGCCCCGCCGGGCACCTTCATCTCGGCGCGCAGGCGCAGGAGCTTCGGCCGCTCGATCTCCTCGACGCGCCAGAAGTCGAGGGCGTCGCCGGCGTGCAGGCGCGCGGAGTCGCGGCGCCCGCGCTGCAGGCCCACTCCCCCGACGAGGCGGTCCATCCAGCCGCGGATCACCCATGCGAGCGGGAAGGAGTACCAGCCGTTGGTGCCGCCGATGCCCTCGATGACGCGCCAGAGCTTGGCCGGGTCGGCCTGGGTGCGGCGCTCCTTGAGGTCCACGTAGACCGTGTGGCCGGCCCACTCCGGGTCGCTCGGCAGCGGATCGCTGGGAGCGCCGACGACCTCCGCGTTCTGCCAGCTCGTCTCGATCTCGCCCGCCTGCATCTTTCCCAGCGCGAGCCGGACGGCGCGGCGGTAGGAGGTCAGCCCGCCCTCGGGGTCGGGGATGAGCGCGCGGATGTCCTGCTCGTGCACGACGCAGTCGTACTGCAGCGAGGCGATGATGGGCACCGCGAGCGAGCGCGGGATCGGCGTGACCAGGTTGACCCACTGCGAGGCCAGCCACGGGGTGAACACCGGCAGGGACGCGATCGGCCGCTGCGGGAGCCCGGCCTCGACCGCGTAGCCGTTCATCATCTGGCCGTAGCGGAGCACGTCGGGCCCGCCGATGTCGAAGGTGCGGTTGAGCGTGGCGTCCTCGAGCGACGCGGAGCCGATCAGGTAGTGCAGCACGTCGCGCACGGCGATCGGCTGGATGAAGTTGCGCACCCACTGCGGCGCGGGCATGTACGGCAGCACGTCGGTGAGGTGGCGCACCATCTCGAACGAGGTCGACCCGGAGCCGATGATCACGCCCGCCTGCAGGGCGATCGTCGGCACTCCCGACTCCATCAGGATCCGGCCCACCTCCGCGCGCGAGCGGAGGTGCTTAGAGAGCTCCTGGCCCTCGGGGTGCAGGCCGCCCAGGTAGACGATGCGGCCGACGCCGGCCGACTCCGCGGCCGTGGCGACGTTGTGCGCGGCGCGGCTCTCGACCTCCTCGAAGTGGGCGTGATCGTTGCCCGAGCCCATCGAGTGGACGAGGTAGTAGAGGACGTCGACGCCCTCGACCGCGGCCTCCAGCGACTCCGGATCGCCGAGATCGCCCTGGGCGACCTCGACCTCCTCCGCCCACGGCACGTCGACCAGCTTGCGCGGGTCGCGCACCAGGACGCGCACCCGGAAGCCCGCCTCGAGGAGGCGCGGCGTCAACCGGCCGCCGATGTAGCCGGTCGCGCCGGTGACGAGCGCGAGGGGGCGCGCCGAGTCGGAGGGGGTTTCGCTCATGCGGCCACGGTACGCCGATGGCCCCGGGACCTCTCCCGCTGGTGCGGGCCCGCGGCCCCTGCTAGGCGGCGCCCGGCATCCCGCTCAGTCGATGCCGAGGACCTCGCGGACCTGCACCACGTCGTGGTTCATCTGGCGGATGAGGGGCTCGACGCCCTCGTAGGCGACCTGGCCGCGGATCCGGCCGACGAACGCCACGTCGACCACGCGATCGTAGAGGTCGAGGGTGTCGAGCGTCTGATCGAGCACGTACGCCTCGACCTGCTTGGGCGGCACTCCGACGAAGGTCGGGTTGCTGCCGACCGAGATCGCGGCGGGATGCGTGACGCCGTCGGTGGTGAGCCGGCCCGCGTAGACGCCGTCGGCCGGGATCAGGCCCTGCGACTCCGGCGAGAGGTTCGCGGTCGGGAAGCCCAGCTCGCGGCCGCGCTTCGCTCCGTGCACGACCACGCCGCGGACGACGGGCTCGTGCCCGAGCAGGCGCGTCGCGTGCTCCACATCGCCCTCGGCCAGCAGCTCGCGGATCCAGGTGGAGGAGACGCGGCGCCCGTCCTCGGGCCGCACGTCGTCGATCAGCTCCACCTCGAATCCGTGCTGCCCGCCAAGCACGCGCAGCAGGTCGACGTCGCCCGCTCCCCGGGCGCCGAAGCGGAAGTCGGAGCCGACGAGGACCACGCGGGCCTCGAGCGCCTCCACCAGCACCTGCTCGACGAACTGCTCGGGCGAGAGCGCCCGGAACGCCTCGTCGAAGGTGAGCAGCAGCGTCGCGTCCACGCCGGTCCCGGCGAGGAGCTCGAGCTTCTGCTCGTTGCCGACCAGGACGGGCGGGCACTTCTCCGGCGCGATCACGCTGAGCGGATTGCGGTCGAAGGTGACGACGACGGCGGCGAGCCCCTGCTCGCGGGCCCGCTCGTGCAGCCGGCCGATGACGGCCCGATGCCCGGAGTGGACGCCGTCGAACTTGCCGATCGTGACGGCGGAGGGTCCGATCCCGGCCAGGTCGCCGGGGCGGGTCTCGACGCGCATCAGGCGGCCGCCCGGGCCGTGCGCCGCCCCTGCACGCGGAGCCACCAGAGACCGAGCACGGGCAGGACGAGCGGGATGAGCAGGTAGCCGGCGCCGAAGGCCGCCCACACCGTCGACTGGCGCCCGAACGGGTCGGCGCTCGCGAGCCCGAGGAGCTGCGGAGCGAGGAGGCTGAGCGCGCCGACCACGAGCACGCCCACCAGCTCGAAGGTGATCGTCACCCACGCGACCCGCTGCCAAGCGCGGCCCGGGACGATCAGGGCGATCGTCGCGACGATGTACACGACGGCCGAGAGCGCCGAGAGCGAGAACGCCAGCGGCGCCTCGTCGAACCGGTCGATGATCTGGAAGACGGAGCGCCCCGTCGCGGCGAGCGCGAGGATCCCGTAGACCACGACCAGGAGGCTGCCGATCCCGCGCGAGCGGGCGGAACGGGTCGGCTCTCCGCTCCCGGGGGCCGAGGGGACTGAGGGGTCGTGAGCGGCCCGTCCGGACGCATCGCTGGCTGGTTTCGACATCGCACGTCCATGCTAGGCGCTCGCCGGGCCGGGCCCGGTGGCGGGCCCGATCAGGCGCTCTGGAAGAACCAGATCTGGTGCATCCGGTAGACCATGACCGCGATCGAGAGGCAGGCGACGCCCAGGATCACGGTGCTCCAGCGGCTCCGCTCGATGAGCGCCCAGAACCCGGCAGCGAGCGGCAGGAGCAGCGCCGAGATCAGGTAGATGTAGTACTCCGGCAGGCTCCCCGACGGGCGGTTGCCGACCAGCGGCGACACGATCGCGACCGCCAGCTGGACGATCAGCAGCAGCTCGACGATCGCCGTCGCGCCGACCGAGACGTCCGAGGGACGGCGGGCGAGCAGCCCGAGCACGAGGCAGAGCAGGCCGGCCGCGACGGCGATCCCCACCTGGAGGATCGTGAACCACTCGATCACGAGGCGGCCGTCCGCAGGTCCTCGGTCGGGAAGTTGACGACGCTCTTGAGCTGGGTGCCGCGCCGCTCGGCGAGGCCGATCAGCCGCTCCCCCGGGCCGACCGCGGCGAGGAGGCCCTTCGCGCCCGCCACCGCCTCCGGGGCCGGGATGCGCTTGCCGTTCGCGAGATCGCCCGCCTCCTGGGCGTCGAGGCGCAGCAGGGGGAACAGCTCGCCCGCCACGAGCGTCGGCGGCAGGAGCGCGGCGGGGACGTCGAGCTCGTCGATCTCGCCGGCCTGGGCCACGGAGAAGGGGCCGACCGCGGTGCGCCGCAGCGCGGTCAGGTGGCCGCCGACTCCGAGGGACGCGCCCAGGTCGCGGGCGAGCGCGCGGATGTAGGTGCCGGAGGAGCAGGTGACGCGCACGTCCAGGTCGAGGAACCCCTC